>JANORP010000013.1:0-14278 GCA_031415375.1 Bacteroidota bacterium
GTCGCGACCTGTCCGTACACAGAGAGGAAGAGGAGCATAAAATAAGATATTATGGCAGATTTAAGCATCAATTTTGCGGGCATCAAAGCACCCAATCCCTTCTGGCTTGCCTCGGCACCGCCAGCAAATAGCGGCTACCAAGTCATGAAAGCCTTTGACGCGGGCTGGGGAGGGGCGGTTTGGAAAACGCTCGGCGTGCCCGTGATCAATGTATCGAGCCGCTATGGCGCGGTCAATTACCGCAATACCCGCATGGCGGGCTTCAACAACATCGAATTGATCACCGACCGCAGCCTCGTCGACAACCTCCGCGAGATCGAGGAAGTGAAAAAACACTTTCCCAACCATGCTGTGATCGCCTCGCTCATGGTGGAGACGCGCGAAGAGTGGCACCAAATCGTGCGTGATGTGCAAAACGCTGGTGCAGACGGCATCGAACTCAACTTTGGCTGCCCGCACGGCATGTGTGAGCGCGGCATGGGCAGCGCAGTGGGGCAAGACCCGGTCGTGCTAAAAATGATCGTGCAATGGGTCATGGAGGTCGCCAAAATCCCAGTCATTACCAAAATGACGCCCAATATTTCCCATATCACCGACCCTGCACTCGCGGCTGTGGAGGGCGGCACCAATGCCATTTCCCTCATCAACACGATCAAGAGCATCGTCGGCCTCAACCTCGATACCTTTACGGCTTATCCCGAAGTCGATGGCCTGAGCACCAATGGCGGCTATTGCGGTCCTGCGGTCAAGCCGATTGCACTCAATATGCTCAAGGATTGCGCACAGCATCCCGACATCAATGTGCCGATTTCGGGTATCGGCGGCATCGAAAACTGGCGCGACGCAGCAGAGTTTATCCTCCTCGGCGCGAGTTCCTTGCAGGTCTGCACGGCTGTGATGCACTATGGCTTTGGCATCATCCGCGAGATGTTGCCCGGCTTGGAGCGCTATATGGACGAGAAGGGCTTTCGCAATATTGCGGAGATGTGTGGCAAGGCATTGCCCCGCCAAGTGGAATGGAAGGAACTGAACCTCAAACACAAAGTCGTCGCCGAAATCAACGCCGACAAGTGTATTGGTTGCCAACTTTGCTACACTGCCTGTGACGACGGTGCCCACCAAGCCATCGCCCTCCCGACCGATGGCAGCCGTGTGCCGACCATCATCGAGGAAAATTGCGTGGGTTGCAATCTCTGCTCGCTGGTATGCCCCGTCGAGCAATGCATCACGATGGAAAAGCGTGACGACGACAAGGAATTCCTGAGCTGGGAGCAGCGCACAGCCGCCGGCACGATCCCGACGACATTTAATGACCCTAGAGCGGGTGGCAATGGCCACCATGTGCCGACAGTAGAAGATGCGATTAAAATGCGGAAGAATTAACAATGAATAATGGGCATACTGTTCATTATTCAATATTCATTGTCAATTAACATCTATTCCCGCAAAAATCCTATCTGTACCTGAGACGGTGAACAGCAATGCTTCTGTTTGGGATTCTCCATCAAATTGTTGGAATTCCACACGGATGCGCATGCCGTCCACTGCGTTCCATTGTGCTGTCTCTACTTCTTGATAGGTATTTTTCTTGCGGATGGATGCGACCAATTTGCTGGGACCTGAATACGTTTCGTTGGGCTTTCCGTAGCTGTTTTTGAAATCATTGATGATGGCCAATGCAGCTTTTCGACAAGTTTGAAACGAGGTTTCGTTGACTTGCGGGTTTTGAAAATAGGCGTTGAATTGGGTTTGACCGAGTTTTCCATGGATGAAAACATAGCTCCACTCACCTTGAAGTCCATGCCATTCAGCAGACTTGCCCCATTGACCCGACGGAGCTGTGCCATGAGGAAATAGATCCGGAAAACGAGCCGAAAATGCATCAATCGGCATACCGAGGTAAAATCTGCCGTTGATCAAGGGCGCGTTTGCAGCTGGGGTAGTGTTGGTTTCAATATCGATCCGGAAATCATAATTCCAGTATTCGTATGAATCTCCGTATTGTGTATCTGGCGCATCATCGGCGCGATTGCTTTTGAGCTCACAGATAATCCTGATTTCTGTGCCTGCAATCGACCATGTAGCCTCTTGAAATACATGTCGCCGCTGGGCAGGATTTGCAAAACTGGGACGATTGTGATCAAAATACTTTGCTTCGCCTTGCATCTGCGTCTCTGGGCGACCGAAGCTGCGCGTAAAATCTTCGATCACGTGCTTGACGCTACCGATCCAAGTCTGGAAAGTGACAGGTGAATTTACCTGGGGAAAGTTTGAAAAATAGATTTGCATCAACAGCCCATCCCGAAAGTCAAACCCCCAGTTGCCCTCGATCTGGTATAACTTTTCAATCAGCGAAACATTTTCGTTGTAAAGAATGGTGTCGGGAAGTATGCCCAGCATTGCTTGGCGAAATTCGGGAATGGGCATGCCATTGCGCGGTAGGGTATCGGGGTGAGCCATAGTAGGGAGTTGGGTAGAATGAAGATTTTAACTGAATCAAAGTTAGCAGGAATCTAGTCGATAATCCCAGTTTTTCAGGCCGATTGTAGGGCAATCGCATGAAAATAGGTGCTAGTCAATGTCAACGATGGCATCTAAAAAAAAACCTTTGTAGGAATTTCGTCCGCATTGGCGATCAGGAAGAGCAATGATATCGGTTCGTCGGGCTCCTCTGAGCGTCCCCGAGTAGCAGGCTACGGCCCTGAAACATCGGGTGCAATCCGTTCGTCGGGCCTACCCACAAGTTGTGGGGAGGCCCAACGAACGGGCAAGCCATTTTATATGGATAGAAATCTGCACGGTCCTGCGCATAGTCCATGATCGGGACTACTGGTTCAGCGACCGATTTTCATGCGATTGCCCTGAGGCCGATTGTACCGCAGGCGATGAGAAATTGAAAAACTGTCGTATTTTTCGAAGGATATTGCTCTCGATGGAAGCAATGATAGGGTCTTAAGGAAAGTAGAATGATGGACGATTTCATGCGCCTCGCCATCCAAGAGGCAAAAGATGGGCTCGCAGAGGGCGGCATTCCGATCGGCTCGGTGCTGGTGAAAACATTTCCAAACGCTTGCTTATTTCACCTTATTGTGGTATAATTAGTTCAAAACACAGCCATATATGAGGTTTTTTCTTGCATTCATCTTAATATTTATCACCTATGGTCCCACTTTTGCACAGTTGAGGGTGCATCAAGACGGCAAGATCACGATTGGAACAACGACACCCTATACTGGCAGCAAACTAATGATTCAAGGTGGCCTTGAGAAGGGCCTCTTCATCAATTGTACCCACAACTCCGATTGGACGCAAAGTAGCTCTGTCCAGGTTTCAAAGGCATTGACAGTCTCTTGGGCGGTGCGATGGAACAACAGCGATCGATTTTGGGTTCAAGGCAATGGGACCATCGTAGCGAAGGACGCCTATTTCTATTCTGATGCGCGCATGAAACAAGATGTGCGACCGATTACATCTGCGCTAGATAGGTTAGGTAAAATTGACGGAGTGAGTTTTGCCTACAAGCCCGAGGAACAATGCAGTGACTGCGGCGCAGTAGTGGCCGACGATGCGATCTTGGAGCGGCACTTTGGCTTCATCGCCCAAGATATCGGCAAGATTTTCCCTGAAGTCGTAACTCAAACCCCAGACAAAATGTATGTCTTGTCGTATTAGCAAATGATTCCTGTGCTATTGGAAGCCGTGAAGGAACAGCAGGCGGAAATTGAGCGTTTGAATGCTGATGTCGAGTTTCTTAAAAGCAACGTGAAAGTGAAGCGGATTTCTAAATCAAAGGCCCCATGAAAAGTCTTCATCCAAGTTTGTTTTTGCTGTGTCTAATGGTTTTGCTGGGCAATGGCTGCAAGCGCACCGCCTGCTTTACGATTGAAAATGAAAACTATCTGAATCCCAGGTACCCAATCCAATTTAGAAATTGCTCTGAGAAAGCAGATGAATTTGAATGGGATTTTGGAGATGGGACCGCATCGACTGAGGCAGACCCTGTGCATACATACTGGTCACCAGGCACATACGAGATAAAAATGGCCGCAATCAATGGAAAAAGTAGAAAGGTAGCCACACAAACAATTTCCTTGGACTATGCCAGTATTTCATCGATCAAATTGTTGGGCATGAACCCTACGAAACCCAATGGCGACCCATGGGATTCAGATGGCTCTGCCCCTGATCTCCGCATTGCGATTAGGGATTTCTGTTTTCCGATTGGCTCAACATTTTACCATACGCCAGTATATACAGATGTGGTTCCACCATTCGATTTTCCCCTCTCTGGCCGTAACCTCAACTTTTGCGCGTCGCTGCAAGTGTATTTACTTGAGTACAATGATGGTGCACCCGACGATACGATCTGCTTCGCTTACCGCTTGTTTGAGCAACTTGCTGATGCACCGATAGAAAGCGTCGATTGTGGCAGTGCCCAATATGAAGTTTACATGAGCCACAATTGAATCTCAATAGCTATGAATAGGCAATGGTTCTTTTTGGGGATTTTCATGATAGGGGCAGGACTCTGTTTCTCGATGTTCGAATTTTTATGCCGATGAAATGATTCCTATGCGCATCGTGGTTGATATCAATGTTTTTACAGGACTCAACGACACGATAGACCTCACAACCTTGCTGCCCTATCACTATGACATCGACTATGTGAAGGTCTATAAGCTGAAAGACACTGGTCATTGCAACTAAGATTTTGCGCAGTGCAGCCCAGCGCCCTTGCAGCCTGGGGTATATCGTAGTGTTGAGTTGGGCGGAAATTGTGTTTACAATCAACCGACCGCCTCTACACGATCGATCGTTGCAAGCCAGCAAATTACGATCAATGGTGATTACACGGTACCTTTAGGCGCTGAATTGACGCTTGATGTTTCTCCATGCTACACCCAAGAAATCTATCCTTGCAATCCCAACGATTGTGTAATTTGCAATTGAAAAATTGCAAAATTATGATGGACGATTTCATGCGCCTCGCCATCCAAGAGGCAAAAGACGGGCTCGCAGAGGGCGGGATTCCGATCGGCTCGGTGCTGGTCAAAGACGGCAAATTGGTGGCGCAAGGCCGCAACAAACGGGTGCAGGAGCAAAATCCGATCTTGCATGGCGAGATGGATTGCCTCAACAATGCGGGCCGCGTGGGTAGCTACCGCAATACGGTGATCTACAGCACGCTCATGCCGTGTTACATGTGTGCGGGCACGATCGTGCAGTTCAAGATCCCAAAGGTGATCGTGGGCGAATCCCGCACATTTCCAGGCGCAGTGGAGTTCATGCGCAGCCATGGCGTGGAGGTGATCGACCTGGACCTGCCCGAGTGCGTGGAGATGATGGAGGGCTTCATCGCGGCAAAGCCGGAGCTGTGGAATGAGGATATTGGGGAGTGAATTTCATGCCGTTCCGAAATTTAACCGCAAAAGTCGAGGGCTTTGAGTTTGTTGGAGTTCTGAAATTTAACCGCAAAGGGCGCAAAGGTTCGCAAAGGGAGGAAGCGCTGTATTGCGTGTGATCCCATCAACGCCCTGCTTGGCTTTGCGCTTCTTTGCGGTCTTTGCGGTTTCATCCTCAGCGCCACGCTTGGCTTTGCGGTTTCAAAAATGAGAGATTATGAACGAAAACGAATTGTCAAAAATCATCATCGGAGCTTGTATTGAGGTCCATAAAGAGCTGGGGCCGGGACTACTGGAATCTGTTTATGAGCATTGCCTTGCGCATGAATTGCGTGGCAAAGGATTGAATGTAAAAAAGCAGCATCCGTTGCCAGTGATCTACAAGGGCGAGCAAATGGATTTGGGATTCCGGTTGGATCTTTGGGTCAATGAGTTGGTGATCGTGGAAATCAAAGCGGTTGACTATCTCAATGACATTCATATGGCTCAGATATTAACCTACCTCAAACTCACAAATTGCCAATTGGGTTTGTTGGTGAATTTCAATTCGGTGAAGGTCACAAGCGGAATCAAACGGGTTGTCAATCAGCTTAAGCTTTGAGTCAATTGCAGTTCTGAAATTTAACCGCAAAGGGCGAAGGCGTTTGTTCCGTTGCAGTTCTGAAATTTAACCGCAAAGGGCGCAAAGGGCGAGGGCGCTATCTTACGTGCGATCCTTTCAGCGCCGTGCTTGGCTTTGCGCTTCTTTGCGGTCTTTGCGGTTTCATCCTCAGCGCCGTGCTTGGCTTTGCGGTTTCACCCATTCAGCGCCATGCTTGGCATTACGGTTCCACACCGTCAGCGCCGCGCAACAAGAGAGCACATCCACCAATCATGACCTTCAAGCCACCACACACCTCTACTTGCCACCGCTCGCAGCAGGAAGCGACT
This sequence comes from Bacteroidota bacterium, assembly GCA_031415375.1. Lineage (GTDB taxonomy): Bacteria > Bacteroidota > Bacteroidia > J057 > JADKCL01 > JADKCL01. The sequence goes on from JANORP010000013.1 coordinate 6,333, forward strand.
TCAATTTCAAATCGCGGTGCGCAACGTTGAATTTGTCGTTGAGATCGAGATTTTTGGAATTGTAGTCGTCGATGAACTTGTTCACGAAGTCGATGTCCTCTTTGGTGCGTTTGGGATTGCCGAGGACATCTGCGAGTTCCTTGTATTCCCCACTCGCGAGGCGCACGTAGTAGTCCACGCGTGCCTTGGCGGCATCGCGAAAGCTTTGATCGCCGTGAAAGCCTTCCTTGGTTGCCAAGCCAGAGAGTTTAGCAGCGTCCAGGATCGCAATGCGCTGCTTGGTCATTTCCTCGACATTGTTTTCATCCATGGCAGTCCACCACTTCTCATTGACCTTGGCCACCGCGATGTATTCCAGGAAGACCTCCCTGGAATAAACATTGCACTCCAAGATGCGGTCAAACTGTTCTTGCATGTCATTTTGGAGCAACGTGAGTTTGTGGGCTTTTGCAAATTTGGCCTGCGCCTCGCGCAACCGCACAGCATATTCCATCATTTTCTTCTCAGCCTTCACCTGCATTTGAAAATAGTCCCCGAGGGCCTCAAGCGAACTTTCCTTATTGCTCACAAGCACTGCGATCTTGGCGTAATCGTTGACATGCAGGTCGCGGTAGGCTTCAAATACGGAGATGGCCTCGTTTTTGAGCTGACTCCCATCCTTGAATGCGGCCATGTTGCGCAGCCTGCGCAGCGACAGTTCGATGTGCTTGACCACTTCTAGCCGCTTGGCCTCGTTGGCCTTTACATCGGTATTGCTCAGGAGCATATTGCTAAACTCGATGAACTGCTGCCCGACCTTTTCCTGCTCGGCGACGATGTAATTGTTGTATTCGACCGGGCTATCGGTCGTGAATTCTACCTGAGCAAGCAAGCGCTGCCCCCCAAAAAGCCCCAAAAAGATCATCAAAAGCGTCGTCAAACAATATTTCTGCATCGCTGTAAAGTTGTTGTAAGACGAAAGTAGTCAAAAATCAAGCCAAAATAGCACCTCATATCGATTTGTACGCGGCATACAAGTCTTGCTGCGGATTCCAGAAAGTTGGGAAACGGGGGCGCAGAAGGCCTGAGCGTTTCGTTTGTGGCCCAACATATCAATGTGCTTGTCCCAAAGGCTATGCACTTGCGGAGCATTGCTCGCGGGTTTCATCGCCTTCAAGATTCATGCGCCATCCCATGCAACCTTTCCTACAAAACATGTATCTTCGTAGGTAAATGCTGTTTTCTATCCCACAAGACGACGAGAAGCAATTGCTCAAGGGACTCATGGCCGAGAAGCCAGGGGCCCAGGAGAAGTTGTATAAGCTCTATGCTGGGAAGATGATGGCCCTTTGTCATCGTTACGCCAAGAGCCGTGAGGAAGCCGAGGACATCTTGCAGGAAGGTTTTTTGCGGGTTTTTCGCAAAATCGAACTGTACAATGGGACAGGATCCTTTGAAGGTTGGATTCGGCGTGTGTTTACAAATGTGGCGATCAGGCATTATCAAAAGAATGCGCGGCTGCATGTTGTCTCTGGCATCGATGAACATGGTGAAGAGCCTAGCGAAGACCTTACCGATCATTTTTTTGCGACCGAAGACTTGCTGAAGATGATCCAATCACTCCCCGATGGCTACCGCATGGTATTTAACTTGTATGCGATCGAGGGCTATAGCCATGAAGAAATCGGCGAACAACTCGGGATTTCTATAGGCACTTCAAAATCTCAACTATCGCGCGCCCGGCAATCCCTACAGCGCATGTTGGAGCCTGAGCAAGTGCTCTTTATGAGGAAAGGAATTAGTCATGCGTAAACTCGGCCAACATGATGTGGACCGCATATTTGAAGAGGCACTCGGCGATGCACAGTTGCCAGTACCCAGCAATGTCTGGGCGGGAATCTCTTCTGAATTGGAAAAAGATGGCCTGAAACGTAAAGTTTTTTGGTATCAAAGAATTGCAGCAGCATCGGTGCTGCTGCTCATGGGCATCGGCACGTGGACCCTTGGACTCCAATCGGGCACAGCATCCCTGCAGGAAACTGCCCTTGGCAAGCCATTGCGTGACCTTGAGCATCAATTGCCGCTCCGCGAATGCCCAGTCCTAGCACCGACTGAGTTTGTCCAAACAAGCGCCAAGGGCGTCAAGCCAAATGTGGCAACGATGCAACCGACGCAACAAGATGCATTTTCCCACATGCCTAAGCCTCAGCGCACGCAGGTGAATTTTGCGGTGAGCAATGTCCCCAATTCCAGTGCTGAATTTGAGCGAACGATGGACCAGGTCATGGCTCCCGCCATGGCTACAATCGAGATGCTCAAGAGTCGCCGCCCCACGGGAATTGCCGATTTGTCAATCTCGTCCAAGCAACAACATCAATCAATCGCTGGGACGCACGTAGGGACATTTGCAGGCATCCTGCAAGCAAAGGACCCCGAGAAGCGCCGTGAAAAAGAATTTGCCTATGTCTTGGACAGCGAAGAGGATTTTGCAAAATCTACCAAACGCTGGGAAGTGGGCGCTGGATTTGCGCCAGACATGACCTTTGCGAGTACCACGCCGGTACAGCAGACAACAGGTAGTGCCAAGATACTCGCCGACGATCCCACCAAAGCCGAGATCAAGCGCCTCTCCCCTGTCATGGCCTATTCCAGCGGTGTGCGCGCAGCCTATGAATTAAACAATCGCTGGTCGGTGCGCACAGGTGCGACCTATAGCAACCGCCAGACATCCACAGCCGCCTTGGCCACCAATGGTAAGGTCTCAGCCTCACAAAGCACCCTCAATCTATCGACACTTGAGATTCCAGTGTCGATGCGCTACAATGTGATCACCAACAAACATTTTGATTATTATGTAGCGAGTGGTGTCTCGGCCAACTTCCTGTTGCAATATGACAACTCACAGATCACACCGACTGGCAAAGTCGTTGCCCGCCGCAACTCAGACCCCTCTGATCTGATGCGCCCTTCCCAAGCAAACGTATTGCTGAGCACAGGCTTGCGCTACCGCATACTTGATCGACTGAACCTTCAAGTAGAGCCTGGAATGCGCTATGGCGTCATTACAAATGAATATGCGTTTTCCCAATCGCGGCCGATTTCGCTCAATCTGCTCACGGGACTCAACTACCACTTCTAGTCGCAAAATTTTCGTTTGGACAAATGATCGCTTGAATTTCAAGTGAAAGATCGTGCGTGCCAATCTCAGCCTTGGTTTGCGGCAATCGATGTCCAACGGATACCACATGTGCATCGCCCCCAGGAGAGGGTATCCAACCATAGCGTTGGGGCCGCAATCGCATTGTGAGGGGGGCCAACCGACAACTGCCGAGTCAGTCTCCCCCCTTTTCTGCAATGCGTGATTATTTTTTCGAAAAAATAATCATCCATTGCAACCTATCCTTTCATTCAGGTATCTACCCATTTAAGAAGCACCGCATAAGATTGTCTGAAAAGGCATACGGCGGGGTGACTTTAGTTGCTACGATTATTTTTTTGTAAAAAACCCAACATGAATTCCAGCATATCAGGACTTGCTCGTCTCGCTACGCTTGCCAAAAACCCAACTGGCAAATCGTCTGACAAGACGGCTACAAGGCAAGATTTTGATGAACTGCTGAACTGCTTTTCCGAAATTGATACCGAATCAACTTCTTCTGTAGAAAGCAACAAGGTCACCTATTTGGAGCAAATGCTCAGACTGCAAGAACCCGTTCACCTCTCCGCAACCCAACTGAGTGGTCGCAGGTTTTTGCTAGATATGTTGAGCCGCTTGAGTAAGTTGCCCGAAGGGCAACCTTCTCAAGCGGCCAAAATCAACAGTCTGAAAGATTGGCATCCAACTCACAACTTCAAATACTTGATCTACCTCCTTGAACGTACCTCCCGTAGCGAAATGGCTGCCAAAGTACAAAAGGTAAAAGGCATCCAAGATTTTGACGAGACTGATTTGATCGGTCTTGGCCAATGGCTGCATCGATATGGAATCACAGCTCGTGAGCTTGCATTCATCCAGCCAAGCTTCTTTGCAGGTGATCGACAGAATGCAGCCACCCCAGAGCGCCAAGGGATCCATCCGCAATTTGAAGCATTGGCTGAGGCGAGTCGTGAGCGCAGCCACGACTATCTCGCCGAGGCATTTTTGAGCATTGCTGAGCCACTCAAATTGGTACCCAGAGTACCAGTTGCAACGATGAACGCTTCCACGCAAGGACGTGGAGAAGCCTTGGGCAGCATTTTCGACAGCCCATACGACCAGAAAGCCGCCACACAGACCCGCCTCAAGGCATATTTGATCCCCAACAAATCGGGAGAGTCCATGGTGGCACTCTCGTTTGTCAACGAATATTGAATTTGTTCAGCCATTTTTGTTTAGTCCAGTAGTTTATTCGTTCTTCCAAGAGCCATTTTGGCGGGGGCTATTGAGGCCCCCTTTTTCATGTCTTGGTGCAGCAATGCCACATGGCCAATGCGGAGTTGCAAATTTCTCCCTCGCAAACCTTGCAGGTAGCCTTTCGAAATAAAAAATACGATTCCAAAGCCTACATCTTCAAGATCGTAAACTCCACACGGCGGTTGAGCGCGCGCCCAGCCTCAGTTTCATTCGTGGCGACAGGCACCTTTTCACCGAAGCCCTTGCTGCTGATGCGATACCCCATCACGCCTTTGTACTTTAGATAATTGACCACAGCTGCAGCGCGAGACTCAGACAACTGCTGATTGTAGTCGTCGCTCGCTTGGCTGTCGGTATGGCCATTCACTTGAATTTCCATCGTGGGATAGTTGCGCAGCAGCTCATAGAGCCGCGTCAATTCCTCCTTGCTTTCAGGTTTCAAGATGCTTTTGTCGAGGTCGAAATAGATGTTTTTGAGCACAAAGGTCTGCCCGGCTTCCATCGGGATGGGCGTCATGGCCAAGTCTTTGATGATCTGTCCCTTCACAGCAGCCTTGCCACTCGTGCTGACGACATCGCTCAACGGAAAATAGTAGGGATGCTTGGCCTCCAGCTGGTAATCGATCCCAGCTGCCAAGGTGATGCTGTAGGCACCCGTAAGGGGCGCACACTTGACCGTGCCGACGACTTTGCCTTGGTCATAAAAGTTGATCTCCGCGTCCAATGGCTTGCCCGTCTTGTCGTCTGTCACCTTCCCTGCAATCACGACATCTTTGCGTGTTTCGGCCACAGGTATGACTTCCACAACCTTGGGCGTATCGACAATTGCGATGACCTCGACTACCTTGGGCGTATCGACAACCGCGATGACTTCCACAACTTTGGGTGTGTCGATCACGGCAATGACAGTTGGCACCTCATAGACCTCGATCTTCATGACTGCCTTCAAGCAATTGGAGGTTTCACCATTGGGGCATGGGCCGTAGAGCCGCAGACTGTCCGCGCCGACAAAATCGGTGGGAGGTTGGTAAAAAAACGTAGGTTCCAAGCCTGATGGGATCACAATTCCACCTTTGGGCCCAGGTTGTTGCCGATAGATCCGTCTGGATTCAGCGAGGTTCAAGCCCGCAAACTCCATGTTGACTGGAAGATCTGTGTTCTTGGGGGTGCGCAGCGTCAATTGTTGCACCACCGGCTGCTCAGGCGTTCCCACATGAGCCTCCACGATCACCTTGCTGCAATCGTCGCTCTGCGGCGGGTCACACAAGGTGACCTCAATATATTCTATCCCCTGGAAGACACCAGAAGGACGGTAGGTAAATTTGCCACTTGCTGGATCTGGCGTAATCAAGCCTGGACCGTCGATCGGGCGCAGACTCACCAGCGAGGCATTGCGGGCATTGATCCCATACGGCTCCAATTCGAGCGGTTGGGGCACGCCCGACAGGGTAAACACACGCAGGGTCTCAGCTTCCGACACGCGCAAAGTGGGGATCTCCTGAATCGGAATTTCATAGATGTCTCCCAAGGCGATGGCTGTGGGACCAGAGACAAAATAGCCATTTTCGCCACGGCTGTCCATGATGAAGTGTCCATCAAACCCTGCGGTATTGACTTCGGGACCCAGGTTCACAGGCTCTGACCAATTGCTCCAAGAATCGTCGAGGCGTGTGGCTACAAAAATGTCGGCATTTCCTTGCCCGCCAAGGCCATTGCTGGTAAAAAACAGGGTCTTGGTATCGGCAGAGAGGAAGGGACCTGTCTCGTAGCCCTTTTCGGTATTGATGATGTCGCCGAGGGGTTGCGGGGGTGAGTAATGCCCGTTGCCTTGTGCAAAACACACGGCCAAATCCTCATTGCCGGTACCTGCCGCGACCATGGAGACAATGACCACATTCCCATCGGGTGTAGCATAAAAGTCGATGTATTTACTGTCTTTGGGGAAGCTTTTGTCTCCCAAGACAGTCACAGGGGCGCTCCAGGCACCCGCTGACTTACGTGTCATGGAGATGCCCGGGGTAGCTGCCTGCGGCGCAACGCCATAGGTATTGCCCAGGAGCAATACATTGCCTTGCTCCATGACCGCGCCTACAAAATTGTGGTGTACATTGTTAAGCGTGGCACCTGCATTTTGGGCAGGTGACCAGCCACCTTCTGCGGAGCGGGTGCTGTACCAGATATCTTGGCCTCCACCGCGACCGCCGACATTCTCTGGATGCTGGAAGCGCACGAAATAAAGCGTCTGGTCATCGGGCGATAGCCGAGGCACCAATTCGTCATAAGCCGTGTTTACAGTGGCGGGGAGTGCGCGGCCCTTGAAGGGAGATTGCGCCATCACCGCGATCTGCAAAAGGCAGCTCCAAGCAAGTGCCAAACAGCAGGCTGTGCGTAGGAAATTGTTGTAGGTCTTCATTACCAAAAATGCCTCCTTCCACCTGCTTTTGCATAGCCAGGGCAGATCGACAGCACCAAGCTGTGGCTCCCTGAGGTGAATTGTGTGAGCCTAGACGTCGTGTAGTCATAGGCATAGTCAAATCTGAAATTTTGATTGAACCTGAATCCCGCCAAGAATACCAACGCGTCGAGGTGGCGATAGCTGAATCCAAAGAAGAATTGGTTTTTGTAGCTGCCTTGCAAGCTCAGGTCAAGCGAGGGTGGCGCGGGCGCGATCATGCGCAGCGCGATCGAGGGGGTGAGGCCGATGTTTTCTGCCAATTTCAGCTTCAAGCCCGCTTGCGCGAAATAGTGCGTTTCCAGCCCGCTGATCGTGGGATTGGCGGGATTCACGGCGATGCGCGTGCGCAGGAGCTGCCGCGTCGCCATGGTCACAAAAAATTTGGGGCTGTAAAATACGATGCCCGCATTCATCGTGGGGAGCAGCAAGCTCACGCGATTTTGCGTGAGGGTGATGTCATTGGCATTGAGCATCTCGATCGATGCAGGGTTCAGGCGATAGTTGAGCATCTCCATGCTAGCACCCACGCCCATGCGCAGGTTGCCGACGAGCCGCAGGTGTGCGGCAAAGGAGCCCGTGAGGCCGCTGTAGCTGATCGGCCCCGTTTGCTCAGAAAATACCTGCGCACCCACGCCCATGTGAAAATTGGGGCCATCGCCGAGGGCCGAGGGCATCGTGGTGTGCGTCGTCGTTGCTGTAGGCACAGCCTTGCCACGGCCGTGGGCAGGCAAGGAATTCAGGATGTCTTCATCGACCACCCGCTCGCGGGTGTAGAGGCCCTTGTGACCCGTGAAATAGAGGCTGCGCGGTGCACCAGGAATGCCCAACCATTGCTGGGAGACCCCCGCCCGCAGATCCCAATAGGGTTCGACACCTGTGACCGAGGGATTGGTGAGAAACGTATTGAGCAGGTATTGGCTGTAGCGCATGCGCTGCTGGGCCTGCATCATGACTGGCAGCAGCACTAGCAGGGCCACTATGACCATGCCGCGCATCTTGTGATATTGGGGATGCCGCTTCATGGTTATCTCAAAATCGTAAGTGAGCCCTTGTAGAGCGGCTGCCCCTCGGTTTTCAGGTCAATGATAAAGTAATAATTGGCGGAAGGTAGGTCTTGCC
>JANORP010000014.1:0-13082 GCA_031415375.1 Bacteroidota bacterium
GGGCCGGCCGCGCATCATCTCGGAGATCGAGCCCTTGGCTGCTGGCGTGCTCATGGCCTACCTGCCGGGCGATGAAGGTGGCCAAGCCATCGCCGAGATTTTGTATGGCGAGGTCAATCCATCTGGCAAATTGCCCTATACCTATCCACGCGCCTCGGGTGATTTAATCCATTATGATTACAAATACTCGGAGACCAAGGATCCGCAATTTGGCAACAAGGCCATCAACCCGCAGTTTGCCTTTGGGGATGGCCTCAGCTATACCACATTTCAATACAGCGACTTGGTGCTCAGTCAAGCGCGCGTCGGCACCTTAGACTCCTTGCGCATCAGCGTCACGGTTACAAACGTAGGCGCACGCGAGGGCATGGAGGCCGTGCAGTTGTATGTACGCGACGAGTATGCGAGCATCACCCCCTCGGCCAAGCGCCTGCGTGGCTTTTCCAAAATCAACCTACAACCTGGCGAAAAGAAGGTGGTGCAGTTTTGCCTGGGTGCCCACGACCTGCGTTTTGTCGATCGCGACGATTGCTGGCGCGTGGAAGCGGGCGATTACACGGTGATGATCGGCCCGCTCAGCAAGGCGTTTTATGCTGCCTGGGATAGCCAAGAGACCTTGAAGTGAGCAGGCATCGGTGAGCGCAAATGCGTGCATTGCAACGCGTGCCACTAATCTTGTTTGCATGCCTGCATTCCCAGGGATACTCAATGCCCACGATGCATGTAGGTCATCGTGGCATGCCATGTTTCCATGTCATAGGTCGTGAACTTTGCTTGGCCTACGCACGTGGGCTGCCATTTGATGCGCCACGCAGCGATTTCAATTTCCTTGGATGCCTGCCATCAGCGTGGAATTTGCGGCCATTGCTGCGAATTGAACATCCTTTGGCCTTCAAGATCAATTGCAATTGCGAGGCGTTGCCGTCTAAAGATGGCCTTAAAAAATAGTTATTGTAAAATGTACAATAATTCATCTAGAATGAATAACTTGCATAGCATTCGTTCATTTTGACGGCTAAATAACTCAGTATGAATATGAAAAAGCTTCTACTTCTCATTCCCTTGTTTTTGTTTGGATTGGCCTACGGTCAGGCATTGGCACCGCCGATCGACTTTGAGTCGAGCACGATTTCCTATACTTGGACCGACTTTGGCGGCGGCGTGGCCACTGTGATCAACAACCCTCAATCATCGGGCATCAACACGAGTGCCAAAGTGGGGCAAATGGTGAAAAATGCACCTGAGATCTGGGGAGGGAGCTTTCTGCAAATGACCAATCCGATCGATTTCACGCTGAACAAGATCTGGAAAATGAAGGTCTATTCACCACGTGTCGGTGCGCGTGTGCTGCTCAAGGTGGAGAACATCAGCAATGGTGGCATTTTCTTCGAGCGCGAGGATACCTCCACCGTCGCGAATGCATGGGAAGAACTCACATTTGACTTCTCCGCAATCAATACTTCCAACTCTTACCAGAAGCTCGTGCTCATTTGGGATTTGGGAGTTGTGGGCAACGGCTCAGCCAACTTCACCTTTTTGTTTGATGACATTTTGCTGACCAGCAATGGTGGCCCATTGTTGTCGCAGATCGATCTTCCCATCACGTTTGACGTCGCCACCGTCGATTATACCATGACCGACTTTGGCAACAACAGTACGGTCGTCGGGCCAGATCCAGGCAACGCCTCCAACAATGTCGGTATCACCACCAAGGGTGTCAATGCACAATCATGGGCCGGCACGACCGTGAGCACTGGTTTGGGATTGGCAAATCCTGTCCCTTTTACTGCCAACGCTAGCTTGGTCTCGGTGCGCATCTGGTCACCCGATGCGGGCATCCCGATCCGCCTCAAAGTCGAGGACCACACCAACAATACGATTACCTGCGAAACCGAAACCATGACCACGGTCGCTGGTGCTTGGGATACGCTCATCTTTGATTTCAGCAATGAAGTCAATGGCACTGCCGTGCTGAACCTCGGCAATACCTATGACCTCATGTCGATCTTCTTCAACTTTGGAACAGATGGTGCAACTGCGGGATCCAAAACCTATTATTTCGACAACGTGATGTTTGGCGCTCCTGCCATTCCGCTCAATCAGATCGACCTCCCAATCACCTTTGAGGGAAGTACGACCGACTACACGATGACCGACTTTGGCGCCAACGTGTCCCAAGTGATCGTCGATCCCACCAACGCCACCAACCACGTTTCTGAGACCACCAAAGGCATCACAGCCCCGATCTGGTCTGGCACGACGATCAGCACCCCGATGGGCTTGGCCTCGGCCATCCCCTTCACTGCCAACGATACACGCATGTCTGTGCGCGTATGGTCGCCCGATGCAGGCATCCAGATTCGCCTCAAGGCCGAGGACCACACCAATCCCACGCGCTCTGTCGAGACCGAAGTGACCTCGACCGTCGCTGCTGGCTGGGAAACGCTGGTTTTTGACTTCAGCAACGAGGCTCCAGGCACCGCTGCACTCAACCTCACCTTTACCTTTGACATGGTGTCGATTTTCTTCAACTTTGGTGTCGATGGCGCGACTGCAGGCTCCAAGACCTATTATTTCGACGACGTCATGTTTGGCGCTCCTGCCAATCCATTGGCCCAAATCGACTTGCCGATCACGTTTGAAGACACGTTGGTCGATTACACGATGACCGACTTTGGCGGCAATGCCTCCCAAGTGATCGTCGATCCTACCAATGCGACCAACCATGTGGCTGAGACCGTCAAGACGGTGCAAGCACAATCTTGGGCAGGCACGACGATCAGCACGCCGATGGGCTTGGCCAATGCCATTCCATTTACGAATGCTGAGACCTTCGTTTCTGTGCGCGTATGGTCCCCAGATGCTGGCATCCAGATCCGCCTCAAGGCCGAGGATCACACCAACAATACGATCAGTGTCGAGACCGAAAAGACGACCACTGTCGCTGGTGGCTGGGAAACCTTGGTCTTTGACTTCAGCAACGAGGTCACCGGCACCGCAACCCTCAACCTCGGCAACACCTATGACCTGTTGTCGATCTTCTTCAATTTTGGCGTCGATGGCCCTACCGCTGGCCAGAAGACCTATTATTTTGACGATGTCGAGTTTGGCAACAGCGTCGCTGTCGATGCTGCCGAGCTTACTGGCCTCCAGTATTACCCCAACCCTACCAATGGCAGCCTTCGCATCCAAGCCGAGCAGGCCATGGATGCGATTCAAGTCTATGATGTAATGGGACGTGTTGTGCTCAAGCAGACCGCTGCCACACAGCAAGTCCAGCTCGACCTGAGCAGTTTGCAGGCTGGGGTATATATGATCACCGTGCAGGCACAAGATGCCGCGAGCAGCTTCCGGATTGTGAAAAACTAATTGAGTCTCTGAATTTTTTGAATGAAGCGTGGCGATTTTCGCTACGCTTTTTTTTTTAACGGGTCATATATGGGAATGGCGGGCATGGTCGAAATGCACTTCATGCAGCAGGCGTCCTTGGCCTGTCTTTGAAGCTCAAAACTATCTTAGCAGGATAGGTTCCTCGCGCAAGGGATCGATAGATTGCCCTTGGCGGATGCGACCCATAGCCGGTGCTATTGAGCGGTTTATGCTGGAGGCAAATTGTCGATAGCCAGAGGCCGCGGGCTCGGAATCGGCGGGCTCAGAATCGATTGATTGGTCTCCCCCAGATTGTTACACACTCAAATGATTTTGATCCGGCACTGAGGTTACCTACTGGGTACTGTCGTGTATTCTATCCAAAAATGGCGCAGTTGGTCGATGGCTGAACCATTCGGCGATTTAGATGGTCGTGGAATATGGTCAAACGGATTCTACCAATTTACTTGTCGATTTTCCGAGAATTAATCCGCCATGGGAAAGGGGCTCAGTGAATGGCAGTACAATGGAAATGATCGGTGACTTGCGGCTACCGATTCCGCGCGTATCGTAAGTGAAAACTTACCTGCCAAATCTTTCGATTCCCCTCAATCCACCAAGACCAACTTGCGCACAAAGCCATCCTTGGCACCGTGCACCCGCAAGATATAGACGCCAGTGGCTTGGCCTTCCAATGCCAAGCGCGTTTGCCGCGTGCGCAGCTCCTGCGTGAAAACCACCCGTCCTTGAAGATCAAGTACATCCAAGTGCACCGATCCCTTAGGCTCCGCGCCCAAATCCACGAAGAAGGTGCCTTCCGAAGGGTTGGGATAGACCTGTGGCGTCGGCTCCACAGCGACTTCAGCGACAGCCACTGGGGTCGAGCTATAGACCCGCACGTACTCCACAGTCATGGTTTGCGGCAATTGGGTGCTGCCATTGGGGTAGCCCGGCCAGTAGCCACCTACGGCGACGTTGAGCAGGATGTGCATGTCTTGGTCAAAGGGCCAATCGCAAGGCGCGATTTCCCAGGGACTCACGGAGTGGTATAGCACGGAGTCCATGTACCAGCGGATTTCGTTGGGTTCCCACTCGATCGCGAAGACATGGAAGCCGTCAGCGTAATCATTGGCGCCAGGCAGATCGTAGAAGCTGCCGTCCATGAAGTGGCCAGCGCCAGGGGCTGGGCCATAGTGGATCGTGCCATGGGCGCGGTCGGGTGCGCTCCCGATCAGCTCAAAAACGTCGATTTCGCCGCTGGTCGGCCATCCGCCATAGACCCAGTCGGTCGGCAATAGCCAAAATGCGGGCCAGATGGCCTGGGTTTGCGGCGATTTGATGCTAGCCTCAATGCGCCCGTAGCGAAAATCGCCCTTGTTGAGTGTGGTCATGCGGGCAGAAGTGTAGGAAAATCCGCTGATGCTTTCTTGTCGAGCGGTGATTTCGAGGTTTCCATTGACGATGCTGGCATTGTTGGGGCTGGCGGTGTAGAACTGCTGCTCGGTATTTCCCCAGCCGCCGACGCCGTTGCCGATCTCAAAATTCCATTTGTTGGCGTCGATGGTTGTGCCGTTGAATTCGTCGGCCCAGGTCAGGAACAGCGCATCTTGGCAAGGCCCGCAACTGCCAAAGCACTCGGCGGCCATGCGTGGCATGTCGTCGGGCACGATGTGCAGGCGCTCGCCGCTGCCATCTGCGCAAGCGGGCGGCACGACCTCGCGCGCAGCGCCATTGAGGAAGTGATAGCCTAGGCTGTCGCCTGCCTTGGCGACGACATTGATGCCCCAGATGCCATGCCCGAGGTCTTCGAGCGGGGAGGGGGTGCTCCAATTGTTGAAATTGCTCGCGAGGTACACGCCACTTGGATCGACGACGACATTGCCCATATCGACTTCCAAATACATGTTCACATCATGGGGGGCGCAACCATTGAAGGGGGCAGGTGGCAGTGTGATCGCGCTTGCACCCATGGGCACATAGACAGAGCGGTTGGTAAAGTTAAAATTGGTGACGGTACAGGGCGCGCCTTGCGTGAAGACTTCGCCATTGGACCAGCCACCACGGGTATATTTGAACTCGTGCATGCCGGGTGACAAGGGCCTGGTGACCTCATAAATTTGGTCGCTGTTGGCGTCGGTCATGAGGATACAGTTGCCGCACCAGTTGTCGAGGCTGTTGCCAGTGACGTAGGTCGCGCCGCTTCCGAGGGCCGACATATCGACTTGGTAGGTGACATCGACGGTGGCAGGCGGCGTGAAGGGGCCACATGCCATGCAGGAATCAAAACAGACGACCGGCAAAATCGTGTCGCGCTCGCCGACTTGCAAGATGCGGTTCACATTGCCATTGGAGCTTTTGGTGCAATAGGCTGCCGTCGGACTTGCCAGTGCCTCTGCACCCGACCAATTGCCGTTCAGGAACTTGTATTCATACTGTCCAGGTAACAAATGCAGGCTGATTTCATAGATGTCGTCGTTGTTGAGGTCGCTCATTTCGAGCTTGCCGTCATACCATCCCGCAAAGCCTCCTGTGAGGCGCACTTGGCCTGTCACATTTTGATTGCGCATATCGACCCTAAATGTGACGTCTTGTGCCATCGCGGTGACGGCCATCGTGAAGAGCAGCAATCCCAATAACTTGGACTTCAGCATATCATTTTCATCGTTTTACAAACACTGGAACGTTCATGATGCCAACCTTGCCTGCATCATCTTTGGCGACGACATACAAACGGTAAGCACCCGTTTCGCGCGGTGCCTTGAACTGGAGCTTGAGGCCATCTTGCGCGACAATGAAGCCCTCGACGGCCTCAGGGGCTTTCTCAAAATCCCCACCCGCCTTGGTATCGGAACTCTCTGGGATAAATTCCCATTTGATTTCGAGGGCCTTGGATTCAGGATCGACCGCATCGACTACGGCTTCGTAGGTCTTGCCGGGAATGAGGTAGATATTTTCGCGGTGCGGCTTGCCATCGATGGTCATGCCGCTCACGCGAGGTGCGCGGTTGTCGGGCCATTTTCCACTCCAGGCATATTGCAAGACATCCACGGCCTCGGTCGGCTCGCCCGATTTCAGGAAGAGGCCATACCAAGTGGCCGTCGTTTCTTGCTTGTTGCCCCAGAGAAAGACAAATGAGCCGATGCCGAGGGTTTTGTCCTGGGCGATGTATTTCTGGTAACGCTCGAGGTAGATGTCGGCTTTCTCGGCTCCCGTTTGCTCGCGTGCCACACCCCATTCATATTTCGGGCTCTCCCAGTGCCCATTGGGACCCCATTCCGTGATCATATAGGGGCCGCGCCAGCCAAATTGACGAATTTTGTCGGGCACATTGCCAATGTCGCCATAGGTGTTCACGCCCAGGATATCGATCGAGGGGCATTGCTCGCGAATCATTTGTACCTCAGCGACATCGATGCCCGCTGTGACGGTCATTGTCGGGTGATTGGGATCATTTTCATGGATCATTTTGGCAATCTGCTCAACCGCGGGCCAGACCCTGAAATTCTTGTAAAACAAGTCCATCTCATTGCCCACGGCCCACATGAGCAAGGCGGGATGGTCTTTGTAACGGCTTACCGTTTCCTTGAATTTTTCCAATTGGCCAGCGACGGCATATTTGTCGTTGTAGTCAAAACCGTGGCGCTCATGCCCGACCCAGAGGCCCAAGCAGACGGTGAGCCCATGCGCTTGTGCCTCATCCAAAATCTTGCCCGCATTGTCGTCGCTCCACGTGCGTATGGTGTTGCCGCCACACTCCACGACCTTGTCGAGCTCGGTCTGCCCGCCAGCACCTTTGACGTAATAGGGCTGGCCATTGCGGTACAGGCTCCAGGTGCCATTGGTCGCCTTGAGCTGAACGGGAACGACAGCTGACTGGGCCTGCAAGCGGTGGGCTGCCGGGCTTCCCAAAAGAAGCCCGGTCACCAATCCGCCTATTTTCAACGCATATTTCATCGTGTGATCACGAGTTTACCGCTCTGCTGACTGCCATCGGCTTGCAGAGTCCAGAGATAGACACCGGGTGCGAAGGCGTGCGCATCCACGGGGAGCGTGTGGCTACCCACGCCCAAGCGACTTGCATACGGTTGCAAGAGCGTGCGGCCCTGAAGGTCGCGGATCACCAATTGCACATCAGCACTTTTGCGCAAGTTGAAGTCGAGCGTCACATGGCCATTGCTAGGGTTGGGGGACAAGGCCGCAAAGGCCAGCGTGGATGTTGTTGCATTGTCTGTGCCTACGAGCTGAAAACCATCGAGGCGGAAGTTGTCCCACCAGAAGATGTCAAAGTCGAGGCTGCCTGGATCGAAGAGGATGACCGCATGGTCGATGCCGACATAGTTGGTGATCGGGCTGAAATCAAAGGTGAGTTCCTGCCAGGTATTGGGTGTCGTGATGCGGGCCGACGTGGCCAAGATTTCGGTGGTGCCGTCTTGGAGAGAAAGGACCACACTGGCCGTATCGCCATAGACCATCATTTTCACCTGGTTGTCGGTGGTGAGGTCAAGCGTGCCTGCAAAGCGTGTGACGATCACATCGGTGCCGCCGATGTCTGGATTGCGGGTATATTTGCCAGCATAGGGGCTGGTATTGGCACCCGTGGTGACGGGGTTGGGCTGCTCTAGGAGCCAGCCTTGGCGGTATTCATACACGAGGTTGCTGTGGCAATCGAAGTCCTCAAATTCCTTCAAAGGCGATTGCACGACACCTGTGCAGGGATCGTTGAATTCGGGACCCATGAGGTTGTCGAAATAATAGATGCCATTGGTGTTGGTGCCGGGGTTAAACAGCAAGATCAAGGAGGTCACTGCGGTATTGGACACCGAGGCATCGGGGCGATTGTCAAATGCAAATGTCAATGTTTCCCATTGGTTGGCGACGGTCGTCGTGGTGAGGTACACGCTGTGGCGACCCGTGGGATAGTTGGTCGGGCCGGCTGCTGCGGAGTCTTCCAGTGTGATTTGGATCGGAATGCCAGCTGCAGGGCTGTAAACCATGATGCTCATGGTCTTGGCACCTGTCACATATCCAGAGACATCATTCATCAAGCCGCCGGGCAGCAGCACTAGCACATCAAATTGCTCTGCTGTGTTGCGAATGTATTTGCCGCAGACTTGGCTGCCATTGGCACCCGTGGTATTGGGATTGAAGCTGTATTGCTCGAGCGTGCCATGCACGAAATCATAATAGACGCGTCGCTCATTCTCAAAATTGTCATAGGTGACTTGAGACGAAGCCCATGTGAAGGCCAGCAAACAGCAAGTAAGAAGTAGTAGTTGTTTTCTCATAATACTATCCGTTTCAAATCGATCATTTACCAAAAGGGTTTTTGGGGTTTCCCCTGAATTCAACCAAGCTAATTTCATCTATGTTGAAGGCCGCTTCGCCATCGACAGCGATTTTGAGCGCCTTGATTTCGGTGAGTTCCACCTTGTTTTCCAAGAATTCAAATTGCCGCAAGGGAATCAAAACTTGGGTCCAATCGGGTCCAGAGCCTGCGCCTGCACAGTGCGTGGGCGCCAAGGTCACCCAAGCGGTATGGTAGGCATAGTCTTCAAATCCCAGCTTGATCACAGGCAATTGCTGGCCATCGGCGGGCTTGATGTACAATTGCAAGGCAGCCGTAGCCTTGAGCAGGCTGATGTCATTGTACAGCCAGTTGCTCCAACTGAAGCCCATTTCGTTCCAGTTGCAGCCGTTTTTTGTGGGAGCAACTTCTGCCCGTAGCGAGGCAAATCCGGACTTGAATTGCGTCGAATCCAATGTGAAATTGCGGCAATATTGTGGGTTGATGCCCCAGGCATGCGGGAGCGCATCCGCAAACAGGTTGCGCGGGCAGGCGTCATAGACGAGCGTGAGGCTGCCTTCCTCTCTGCCCAATTCACTTTTGAAAGGTACGATGGTCATTTCATCGATATAGACATTGGCCGCACCCTCAAATTGCATGAGCAATTGCTTGATATTGCTCATTTCGATGCCGCTTTTTCGGTAGTCAAATGAATTGAGCGGGATCCTGACCTTGGTCCAGGCTTGCCCGATCTTGCCACCCTCGATGCCCAAAGGATTCATGACCGAGGCTGCCTGCTTGCCGTCGTAGCCTTCTAGCAAAAAGACAATCGGAATGTAATTGATGGTTCCCGAATCGACCCGCGCATAAAACTGAATGGCTGCGGTATCGACGATGTTGCTCAGATCCTTGCCCAACCAATTGGCCCAACCAATGCCGAATCCGATCCACGGGCAGCCGGCTGCGGTGCGATCCCATTGCAAATGCAGCGATGAGGGCCCTTTAAAGGCTACCTTTTCGGTCTTCTCTATACGCTTGCAAGCCACGTTTTCCACGCCCCACATTTCTGAGGAAACGCCATCGTGGTACAAGTCGGTCATCGTGAAACCCTTGATGCCCGGCAACGCCACACCCTGATTTTCATAGAGGCTCAGCTCCTTGAGGCTCGCGCAAGCGGGCAACAGGGAGAGGCCCAAGAGCAAAATTGCTCCAGCAAATTTCCAGCGACGATGTAGGCGATGGATCATACCGATGGTGCTCCTTGCGTGCATCAAGGGTTCAGTGGGCCATCTGTCGTCCAAATGAGATAGTCGAGGTCTGAGCGTGCCTCGCCCAGATTGGGGTCGGAGAGCAGCAGGATGTCGAGCATGAGGATCTTGTCGGGTTGATGGAATTTATTGCCATTGGCACCACCAAATTGGCCATCGCTCGGCGTTGCCAATTGGCTGTAGTCTAGGCTCAGCAAGCGCCATCCGTCCCAATCGACATTCAATTGGTAGTCATAGCGGTCTTCGGAATTGGCGGTGTACGTGCCGTCGCCATTGTCGTCTTCCCTGAATTCAAACTTCAACAGCGTATTGGCTTTGTCTTTTTCGCCGTAAATAAAGCAGTTGAAATACAGCCCTGCAGGGTTGGAGGGCAATGCAAAGTAGGTCGCCCCGCCAGATGGTGGAATGGTAATCTTGTTGATGAGCCAGTCCCAATTGACGGTGCCGTTGAGCCTAAAATAATAGTCGCCTTCGGCAGCCGGATGGTCTGAGGAATCGGGATAAAAATTGACGCCATGGATGCCCCAATTCACATAATTGGGGTTGAGGCCATGCTCAAAATTGTCCATCAAGATGCCGGGATTGGTCTTGGGCGCGGCAATCGTGAGGGTGTCGCGCAAGGTGTCGGGTTCATTGAGAAAGGTCATCATGACCGCGCAATCCTCGGCACCAAAGATCGGAAATACCGTTGTATTGCCGATCCAAAGGCTGTTGGCGGCATCGATTTTGGATGACTTGCCTGAGATGATTTTTTTGGAACCCGTCTCCAAGCCAGTGATGGCGATCTTCCAGTCGATGATTTTGGAAAATGCGGCTCCAAAAAACATGGATTCCTGATTGGCGAAGTTTACATTGGTACGGCTCAATGTCATCGGCTCCAAGATGTCAAACTCGCCATAGAGATCGTTGAGGCCAGGCCCATCGAAGTCGTCGGTCTTGCAACTGTTGATGCTCAACAAAAGCAACAAGCAAGGCAATGCGTAGAGGATGCGTGACTTTCTCATGCGACTACAGATTCATATTAAAGACCAATAGAAACCGTTGAATTTGATACTTGGGTAAGGTGCTGACTTGGTCATGGACATTGATCCAATTTCCCGACAATTGTAGGTAGATGTCGTCACGGAAGTTGTAACGCAAGCCTGCGGCAAAGATGCCATGGGTTTCATCGACCAAATAGACAGGTAGATCGACCAATTCTCCATAGAAGTTGCGTTGACTGCGGTACTCGTTGCCCTGCGCTTGAAACATTTTCATACCTACGATGACTTCTAGGTTTTGGACTACCTCGGCGCTCATGCCTACGTCTGCAAGGATGGATGTGAGGCTCACCTGCTCCAAACTATCGCCGCCACGGCCCGTCTGCTCGGCACGCACGCCTCCAGTAAGCGTGAGCTTGCGCTTCCAATCCAGCCATTTGTGCAGGTTCACATCCACACTGGCCTGGCCTAGAAGGAAGTGTTTCAATTCAATAGTACCCTGTCCTTGCAATTCTTGGCTGTACGCGAGCTGCACCGATGCAGCCAATTTACCGCTTGTCGGCGCATAGTCTGCACTCAGCTGCAGGCCTGCGCGATTGGGGGTGGCATCGCCATAGGGTGTGGCGTTGTTGTACTTGGGATCAAAGGTCATCAAGGTCTGAGACAGCGCTTGGTTGTAACGCAGGTCATCGGCCAGAATGTCAAAGGCGGTGGTAGGTCTCAGGATTTGTGCATCGGAGAGCCTTGGGAAGACAGTGTTGCTGCCATCAAATTCAAACCGCTTGGTCTGCGCACCTGCACTGCGAAACCCGGGACTCACAGCGCGGTAGGCGAGCTTGAATTTCAAGGCTTTTTTGGGGAGGTTGAGGGAAATGCCGCCTTCTACAAAATTGCCCATCATTTCGTCGGGTGCCAATGAATCGCCTACGAGACGCATGGCAGACATGCCCGCTTCCGCAAAAAATGCCAATTCCATGCTGTCTTTGGCGATGCGGTAGTCGGCGGTGACCGTGCCGACCGGGTTGTGAAACGACGTCGATCCATTGGAGGTCGATGCAATCTCGAAGAGGTTCACGGCATTGAACCCAAGGTCAAATGCCTTGCTCTGCCGCAATTTGACCGAGCCGCCAGCAAACAATTCGTCGGGTCTGCCAAGCCATTGTGCACCTCGGTTGCGTGCAACAAAGCCATCAAAATCGATGGCCCGGATAAAACGTGTGAATTCTACCGTAAAATTGGTCTGCATGCCTTGCAAGCGCCAGTTGTTGTCGCGGTAGAAATTTTCATAATCCACGATGTCGCTGTAGGGGCTGAAAATCGAGGCTTGATGAGCTGTGCCTTCCTGCTGATTGTTAAAGAGCGTAAAGCGCGACTGCTTCAGGTATAGGTCGCCGATGCTGTAATGGATCCCCTTGCCGACGATGCCGCGCAAGTAAAGCTGCCGCAATTGTACGGTTGTTCCGGCACCCCAAAAGCCACCAAACTCGGTGCGAAAGCGTAGGAGGGAGCTGATCTCAAGTTTGGGATTGGGATTGACGTGGACGTTGAGGTCCAGCAACATGTGGCCACCATTGGAGCTGCGGTTGGTGGTCGTGTCTTGTGAGAGGATCGCACCCTTCAAGCGGTCTTGTGCAAAAAATGCCCTCCCCAGACCATTGAACCACACTTTGTCGGCGATACCCTGACCGTGGATCGTCTGCGTGGGCATGACCATCCATAGGATGAGCAAAAGCGGCAGGCAATATTGTATTCTATTTCCCATCAAAAGAATGCTTTCAGTTCCAAGGTGGTTTCTCGACCACGGTATTGCTCCAAGGTGAATGCGCTGTCCTTGAAGTCATACCATTGGTGGCGCAAAAAGAGGCCCGTATTCTTGCCAATCTCGAGATCCAATCCCAAGCCAAACCCAAGTCCGGTCTGATCGCGGGGGAGGCGCGTGACAACGTCCAAGTCGGTGTCCATATTGGCTTTGATGCGCTCCAAACCTGCGTAGCTACACAGCATCACCTTCGGGTGCAATTGGTAGTAGAGGTCCAGTTCATTGTAGAGTGTGCGCACAAAGGCGCGGTCGGTGACAACGGGGATCGGCGAGAAAAAATCTTGCGAATTGTTGTAGGTGCCGAGGTAGAAGAGGAAGAAGTTGTTGCCGAGGATCTTGTTGTTGTATTTGAGCTGTACGTC
>JANORP010000015.1:0-5529 GCA_031415375.1 Bacteroidota bacterium
AGCCGATCTTGCGGCCTTGACGGAAGGCAGTGTCTTTGAGGAATTCGATGATGCGGGTACGGCTATTTTTGAAGGTCAGCGCTTCCAGGCGCTTCTCGGCCGAGCGCAGTTTTTGAGCGATTTGCGCGGTGACTTTGAAACTGAATTCAGGGTTGGTTTTCAGGATTTCACGTGCGGCGCCAGCACGCATTTCGATCAGGGTCACGCCTTCGTCCATCGCCACTGCGGTATCTGAGCGGTTGCGCTCGCCGAAGATCGCGCCTTCGCCTAGTAACTCGCCTTCGTGGACCAAGCTCTTCAACACTTCTTTGTCGTCTTCGCCATTGGTCACGATTTTCACACGGCCACGCTTTACAAAATAGATGCGGTCGCTCGGTTGGCCTTCTTTATAGATCGCTTCGTGTCTGTCGAGATCGATGATCGTGGAATTCTGCTCCACCATGCGCTGCTCGAGCTCGGTGAGGGTTCCCAAAAAATTGGCGAACAACAACTCTTCTGACACGTTTTGCTTTTCCATTTTTTCTTCGCGTTTGACCCTGTAGTATTCTTCCTGATTTCCAGTACCAGCTGCTACGCACCCATTTCTTGAATCGATTTAGAAGCGCAGCGACATAGATAATACAGATCTATTAAGGCTATCCCCCAAGGGGGAAACATCTTTCTTTGAATCTCTTTGAGATTTACAAGATGATTCTATGCAGGAATGGCGAATTGTCGCAGAAAAGGCAGTTTTTGGATCGGAATATATTTTTGCCTCGTTGGCATTCGACTTGTGGGAATGCGTGATCGGGCACCTAGAGACCCAAGATCTGCGGTAAAAGTGCGGCACCCGCGAGCAACTCCGCAGGCTTGCCGACGTCCATCCACACCCCATGGAGGTCTTGCCAGCCATGGATCAAGCCCGTGGGAGCCAGATCCAGGTAGGTGTCAATGATGGAAAAGACACCCGTTTGGCGCATTTTGGGAAACAAGGCGGGGCTAATCACTTGGATACCACTGAATGCAAATGTCTGTGCGTCGGGTGGAATATGACCCTTGGTTTCGCCTGAGCGGCGATTTTCCCATCCGCAGAGCCGCATCGCGCTATCAAAGACGAGGTAGCGGTCGCTAGGGCGTGCACGCAGTACCAGTGTAGCCAATGCACCTGCGCGCGCATGCAAGTCCATGAGCGCGAGGGGGTCGATGTCGCTCAGCACATCGACATTGCAGATATAAATGGGTGCATCGCCCGGGAAAAAAGGTTGTGCATGCAATAAGCCACCGCCCGTGTCGCGCAACAAGTCGCGCTCGTCTGAAATATGGATGTCCATCCCGTAGTCATGGCCACGCAGGTGCTGCTCTACCATGTCGGCAAAGTGATGCACATTGACCACGACGGTTTCAAAACCAAATTTTTTCAAGCGCCGCAACTGGATGTCCAGCAGCGGCATACCCTCGATCTCGACCAAAGCCTTGGGACGATCGTCGGTGAGCGGCCGCAGCCGCGTGCCCAGGCCAGCGGCAAAGATCATGGCGCGACGGGGCGCAGATGCAGTGGGCGTCAGTTTTTCCATTGCTTTTTTTCTTGCTCGACATGTTGCAGCTCGATGGTCACTGGAAATCGGCCACCGATCTCCAGGGCGAGGCGATCGGCAAAATAGACCGAGCGGTGCTGCCCACCTGTGCAGCCAAAGGACACCATGAGGTCAGTGAAGCCGCGCTCCAGATAGCGCCGCACGCTGGCCTCCACAAGGCTGCTCGCCTCATTGAAAAATTGCTGGGTTTCAGGCAGGGCTTCCAGGAATTCCTTGACGGGCTTGTCGCGGCCCGTGAGGGGCTTGTAGGCATCAAAGCGGCCGGGATTGTGTACAGCCCGACAGTCGAAGACAAATCCACCACCATTGGCACTGGGGTCTTGGGGGATGCCTGCTTTGTAGGAAAAGCTGCGCACGCGAAGCGTGAGCGGCTTGAGAGCTGCTGGTTTGCCGCCTAGTCCCACCAAGGCGGGCGACTGCAACGTGGCCCGCAACGCCTCCCAGAGCGTCGGCAATGCAATGGGGAGGGCAGCTGTGTCGAGGAGCATGCGCACATTCTCCAAGGCATAGGGAATGCTATCGAGAAAATGCGGCCGCCGTTCAAAGAAGCCCCTGAAGCCGTAGGAGCCGAGCACTTGGAGCAGCCTGATCAAGACATAGCCTCGGTAGTGGGCCTTGAAACGCGGCACATCCACACTCGTGTATTGGCTCAGGGCAGCGATGTAGTGGTCGAGGAGTGCCTCGCGCACCTCTTCTGGGAGATCGGCCTTGGCTTGGTAGAGCAAGGAGGCGACGTCGTATTGCAGGGCACCCCGACGGCCGCCTTGGTAGTCGATGAAATAGGGCTGCTCGTCGCGCACCATGATGTTGCGTGCCTGGAAGTCGCGAAACATGTAATGGCTGCAGTCGGTCTCCAACAGCCACCGTGCGAGCGTCTCAAAATCGTTTTCCAGCGCCTGCTCATCGTGGGGCACCTTGATTGCCCTGAGAAAATAGTATTTAAAGTAGTTCAAGTCCCAGCGGATCGATTGCAGGTCAAAATCTGCGCGGGGCACGCAAAGGGAGTAATCCAGTCCTTGGCCGCCGACGACCTGCATGTTGGCGAGTTGAGCAAGCGATTTTTCATAGAGGGCGATCACCGATGGAGGCAAGGTGCCCGCAGCCTTGCGACGGCTTTCCAGCACTTGCAGCAAGCTCTCGTCGCCGAGGTCTTCTTGCAAATAGACGGTGGCGCTGTCATCGACGGCATAGATGGCAGGCACGGGGAGTCCACATTTTCCAAAATGGGCAGAGAAGCTGAGGAAAGTCTTGTTTTCGGCGACGTCTTGATTTTGGACGCCGATCGCGCTGCCGCTAGGACCTTTTAGTCTGAAGTATTGGCGGTCTGACCCTGCCTTGGGCAGAGTTTCCACTGCGTCGGGCGGCATTCCTTGCCATTGGAGATAGAGGGTGGCGAGCAGGCTTGCGGCAGAGTGAGGATCCATGGGAACAAACTTAAATAGATTTTGGCTTTGTGGCGTGGTCTGATCGAGAACCATCCTAGCCTGCTTGCGCATGATCTTTCGATGATCACTAAATCCATGTCGCTACAAATATTACTTCATGTCGCGCAGCGACCATGCAAAGTTTCGCTGTTGTTGCGGAAAGATTAACTTTGACCTATGATTTCCAAAAAGACCAAATATGGCATGAAGGCCCTTGCCTACCTCGCCCGCAAAGGCAAAGGCACGCAGGTCATCATCGCCGAGATTGCTGAGGAAGAGCAGATTCCTCGCAAATTTTTGGAGGCTATCCTCTTGGAGCTCAAAAACCACGGTTATTTGGGTTCCCGCATGGGCAAGGGTGGCGGCTACTATTTGCTCAAGGAGCCTGGTACGATCTCATTGGCGGCCATGTACCGAATTTTGGAAGGGCCGATCGCGATGTTGCCATGCGTGAGCCTCAATTATTATGAAAAATGTACCGATTGCCACAGCGAGGAGACCTGCCAACTGAACCGCGTACTCATCGAGGTGCGCGACAAAACGCTGAGCGTGCTGGAAAACCGTACCCTGGCCGATTTGGTGTAGGTGAGTGGCTTTTGACGTTGTTTTGCAGCGGTCTTTGATCTTGAACGAGCAATCCTGTTGTCGACAAGGCAAAATTCATTTGACGCTCACCGCAGCACCGTCCAGCGCGACTGCCAGACCGTTTCAGTACCTCGTAGCACGCGCAAGAAATAGACACCTTGATCGACCAGCGATAAATCAAGGTCCAAAAACGGGGCATCGATGGTCGAGGTTGCCAATACGCGCTTACCCATGGCGTCATAGACCTGCACCGTATGCAATTGATCGGTTGCGTCGGCGGGGATGGCCAGCCTTGCAAGACCATCATTGGGATTGGGCCAGAGCGCAAAGCCAGCTTGCGGTGGCAGGCAGGCACGGTAGTCGGTGATGTTGCCTTCACAGTCTGTGCGGATGAGGAGGCCCTCGGATCCCATGCTGCCCACCAACGCAATATCCCCATTGGCGCATGGCGTGATGGCAGCAATCGCCGTCGTATGCGACCAATCATAGTAGCGTTTCCAGCGTGGTATCCAGTTGTGTTGGAAACGCTGCATGTACATGTCATAGTCTGACCCTGCCCCGCAGACTACGATGATGTCGCCGTCGGCGGCCTCCATTGCGGCGCGTATGTGTACCTCCATTTGCTGGCTGTGCAAGAGGTCGCCATTGAAGGAAAATACACGCAGCGAGGTGTCGCTGCCTGTGCAAAGCAAATTGCCATCGGCCATCAGGGTGATGGCGACAAAGGGATTGCCCGAAAACTGACCGCTATACTTGCGCCGCATAATCGCATCCCCCGCCTCATCCAAATGGATGAGCCATGGCGTGTCGCCTATGCTCAAACCAAAGAAGAGGCTTCCATCGACAAGGGCAACTGCGCCCATAGGTTCCACGGCTTCTACATGCACAAAGTCCTTTCTCCAGATCAAATGACCCGCCAAATCAAATCGCTGAACATAAACGCGGTTGGCGACGATGGGATCCACGTAGGTGCCCATGGTATAGACTCCGCCAGCGGCCGAGGCGGTGATAACAGCGATGCAATTGTTTTCGCTGCTGCTATCCAGCATGGTCCATAGGACATTGCCGGCAGCATCATGGCAAAACAGAAACGCGTCCATCGCCCAAAAGGGTTCTGGATATACCGTACAGCCAGCATCGAAGTAAAGGCTATCTCCAAGCCTGCAACTTGTTTTTTTGTAGTCATAAATAAGGATAGGCGTGTCCATTTGCCAGCCAATATCACCCTGCGCGTTCAGCCCCAAATTTCGCGAATGATTGGCCCCCGAGGTTGCTGTGAATTCCCCAGACAGCACAAGTCCACCATCCTTTCGTTCGCTCACATGGATGAAGCGGTAGGAGGGTGCGCCAAGCAAATAAGAGCGTATATATCCTTGCCCCCTTGCAGTAGCAAAAGTGAGGAGGAACAATAGCACCACCCACGGCTTGGTAGGGAAAAAAATCACTCGTGCCATGTTACCTATCCGCATTACATCAAAAATAAGCAAAACGAATGGTTTCTGAATGCTGGGTTTCGCCATGGGCAATTGAAGCGAGGTAGAAACCTTGGCACATGCCAGCTACCGAGATGTTGATGAAATGCTGTGATGGAGATATCGGAACACGTATTTGCACGCGTCCCAGAGCATCGGAAATCAATAGCATGGCATCCTTGGACCGACTATCGATATCATAAAATACGATCAGCTGTTGATCTTCAGCATTGGCATGCACCTTTAAGGCCGATCGATCAGCCATTGTTTGGTCAGGTAGCCCCACCAAGTTTAGGGAATTCATACCATTGAGTCTCCCGAAGCCCATTTGGAAACTTCGACCAGGTTCCAATGGATAGGCGTTGTAGTCGTAAGTGCCGGGATTTTTTTTCTCAGCTCCGTTTCGAATGGCATCCCTTACTTGCCATGAGCCATCTGCAGTATCTGTCAAATCGGGATTGGCTTGCAGGAGCA
>JANORP010000016.1:0-2196 GCA_031415375.1 Bacteroidota bacterium
CCTTGCCCATGGAAGAAAAGACCGGGCTGCCCTACGCCAGCAAAGTCAAGACCACCTATCTGGGCAAGGAGACTTTTGTCGCCCACAGTTGCGGGCACGATCTGCACATGGCGAGTTGGGTCGGCACGGCCAAGACCCTGGCTGCGCTGAAGGCGCATTGGAAGGGCACGCTGATGTTTGTCGCCCAGCCCGCCGAAGAAGTGCTGGGCGGCGCGAAGGCGATGCTTGCCGACGGTCTCTTCACGCGTTTCCCGAAGCCAAATTTCGCCTTTGCGCTGCACACCTGGCCGATGCCCGTCGGTGCGGTTGGCTTCAACGTCGGCGCGGTCACCTCCAACTCCGACGCCTTCGAAGCCACGTTCCCGGGCCGCGGCGCACACGGGTCTGCGCCCGACAAGTCGATCGACCCGGTGCTGATCGCGTCGAAGTTCATCGTCGATGTGCAAAGTGTGATCAGCCGCGAGAAGGACCCGTTCCAGTTCGGCGTCTTCAGCGTCGGTTCGATCCAGGGCGGCACCAGCGGCAACATCATCCCCGACAACGTCAGCTTGCGCGGCACGATCCGCAGCTACGACGCCGCGGTTCGCACCAAGATGCACGACGGCATCAAGCGCACCGCCAAGGCCGTGGCCGCGATGGCCGGTGCGCCCGATCCGGAGGTGAAGATCATCTCCGGCGGCGACGCGGTGATCAACGATGCCGCGCTCGTTCAGCGGACCGAAGCCGCGCTGAAGGCTGCCCTGACCGGTCCGGTGCTGCGGCTGCCGCCGATTACGCCGAGCGAGGACTTCGCCGAGTATGTGAATGCCGGCGTGCCAGGCATGTTCTTCCTGGTCGGTGTGCACGACGCGGCGCAGGTCGATGCGTCTCGCCAGCCAGGCGGCAAACCGCTGCCGGGCAACCACTCGCCGTTCTTCGCGCCGTTGCCCGAGCCATCGATCAAGACCTCGATGAAGGCGATGAGCATCGCGGTGCTGACAGCCTTGCAGCGCTGAGTGAGAAGTTTCATGCCACAACTCGATCCCCTGACCGGTGTGCCGCCCTTCGACACGGCCAAGCGCTACGTGCGCCTGACCCAGGTGCGGGCCGACGGTTTCGTCGAGTTCGAGTTTGCCATCGGCGATCCGGAACTGGCCGTCGAGCTGATCCTGCCTGCCGATGCCTACCGAGACTTCTGCCGAGACAACCACGCGGTGCTCATCGCTGCGCGGCCCAATCTCTGCCCGCCACCCCAAGGAGACGACCATGTCGGTTGAGATCAAGACCACGGCCATCGAGCCAGTGCGTCAAACGTTCAGCAACGTGGCGCGCCGCCTCGGCGGCGACAAACCCGCGTCGCGCTACCAGGAAGCGACGTTCGACTTGCAGTCGGACTGCAACTTCCACTATCGCCCGCTGTGGGACCCGGAGCATGAGCTGTACGACCGGCGGCGAACGGCGATCGTCATGAAGGACTGGTACGCCTTCAAGGACCCGCGCCAGTTCTATTACGGCACCTACGTGCTCAATCGCGCCAAGCTGCAGGACACCGCGGAAAGCAACTTCGCCTTCGTCGAGAAGCACGGCGCGCTGGCCAGCCTGCCGAAGGGGCTGACGCGGCGCATCAAGGCAATCATGCTGCCGCTGCGCCACGTCGAGTACGCAGCCAATCTCAACAACTGCTACATCTCGGCCTACGGCTTCGGCGCCGCGATCACCAATGCGACCACGTTCGCGATGATGGACCGGCTGGGCATCGCGCAGTACCTGTCGCGCATCGGCCTGCTGATCGACGGCAACACCGGCGAGTCGTTGACCGCGGCCAAGCAGAGCTGGCTCCTTGATCCGGTGTGGCAGCCGCTGCGCAAGCTGGTCGAAGACAGCTTCGTTGTCAAAGATTGGTTCGAGCTGTTCGTTGCCCAGAACCTGGTGCTCGACGGCCTGCTCTACCCGCTGGTGTATGGCCGCTTCGGGGCTGAGTTGTCGCAGGCCGGCGGCTCGGTGGTGGCGATGCTCACCGAGTTCATGGACACCTGGCGCGCCGAGAGCGTGAAGTGGGTCGATGCCTTCGTCAAGACCGCCGCGGCCGAGTCGCCCGAGAACAAGCAATTGCTGTCGACCTGGACGCGCGACTGGACCGCGCGTGCCGGGGACGCCCTGGCACCGCTGGCCAAGCTCATGTATTTCGAGGACGCCCAGCCGGCGCTCGACGAAGCG
>JANORP010000017.1:0-9748 GCA_031415375.1 Bacteroidota bacterium
GCGCATGGTTTGTATGTGTATCGCGTGACGGTCGGCGGGGATTGCCCATCAGCGTTTACGGGGAAGGTTGTGGTGATTAGATAGGGGCTTGGGGTTTGGGACTTGTTGAGTTGGATTCCTTGGAACTGGCAAGTCTGCTGGCGATTGCGGGAGAATGCGAGGACTTGGGTGGCAAGGCGGTCAACGATGCACGCTCGGCATTGGCGTCCGAGGGGGTTTTCATCTGGGAGGATCCTGCCTGTGCGGGGAGCTTGCCGCCGTCCCGTAAAAATGAGTCAGACCTGAAACCGCTGGCTGCGACCATCACGGCCGAATGCTGGCCCAACCCTGCCAACGACCGCTTGTTTTTTAATTTTATGCCCGTCAATGCATCCGGCAGGGTTGAGGTCATGGATGCGCGCGGAATCTTGGTTGCAAGCCAATCGTTCCATGACCAGGAATCGACCTTGGAGATCAACGTCGGGGCACTGAGCCAAGGCATCTATCTCGCAAGGGCCAGCCTAGCCGACGGCAGTTTGTTTACTTGGAAAATCATCATCCAACGCTGAGGCCATGAGGAATCCCCAGAAGTTTCTGCTCCGTTTTTTGTTGCTTTTGTTTTTCGCAAGAGGTGGCATAGCTAGTGCCCAGCACGACTGGACATGGACTTTTGGGGATTCCATCCTGATGCGGTTTCCGGGGGGGGGGGGCCTGTTGTGGATCCGAATGAAAAAACGAGACGTTTTCTTGAGGCTAGTGGATGTTTTTCTGATGCCGAAGGTAATTTGGTACTCTATGCAAGTGAGGATTCAGCCTTCAATAGCGGTCATCACCAGATTAACAATACACTGCACTATGGCAGCGGTAGCTTCACTAATGGCATCCTCATTTTGCCTGTTGATACTACAAAAGGCAGGTATTTGGTTTTCCATTTGAGCTATAACTGCAATAGCAACTTTAATGCATGTATTAGCTATTCATTGGTTCAGACGGCATTAGCTACAGATTCTACATTGAGTAATGTCATATTGCCAGATTATGATCCGTTATTTGGTATTACAGAAAAAATGGCTGCAGTCAGAGCGGCTGATGGTGCATGGTGGATATTCTATCATGGGCAAGAAAAGGAGTATATCCGAATTAAGATTAATGAAGAATCGATTTCGCCTTTTGCTATACAAGAGATTGGGACTTCCCATTTTGATTCAGGTCCACTCCCCTATGGAGATATTGGCGAAATGGTGTTTTCGCCACAAGGAGATAAACTAATGGCCGTTACGCCGACTGGCGTCGTGGATGTTTTTGATTTTGACCGATGTACGGGATTCCTCGGCAAATGGGATAGCCTTGGTACTGTAGCTTCATCGATCCCTGGACCAGATAATTATTATGGTTGCTCGTTCTCCCCTGATGGAAGCAAGGTTTACGCATCGGAAGTCTTTCCATTTTCTGGGTACTCCAAGCTTTGGCAATGGGATTTGACTGCGCCCGATATCCGAGCAAGTAAGACGTTGATTTTTATATCACCTGATTCGATTGAATTCGGCCAGCATCAATTGGGGCCAGACGGCAATATCTATATCAGCAACCTCAGCTACTATAACTTTCAAGATACAGCCAACTACAACCTCAGCGTCATCAACGACCCCAACCAAGCGGGACTTGCTTGCAATTTCAGCTACGCGAGCCTCTACTTGGAGGGCCGCCGCACGACCTACAACCTTCCCAACCTCCCCAATTATAGCTTGCCGCCGCTGGTGGCGCAATATGCTGACTGCGGCCCGCCGCGCAGGATATGCCCTGGCGACTCGGTGCTTGTCGGCTACCCCGACACGACGGGCGGCGCGGTGGTGTTTGCGTGGAGCGGCCCTGGGATCACGAGTCCCGGCCTCGCGCAGCAATGGGTGGGGCCAGACTCCACCGCTTGGTATTATCTGACAGTGACCGACTCGGCGGTCGGGATACCCTGCGGGGTGACCTACGACTCGGTCTTGGTCACGGTTGCCGCGACTGCCGAGCTGCCGATGGCGAGCCTGGGCATGGACACGACTGTGTGTGCGGGTGACAGTGTGCTTTTGCGCGGCCCGGCTGCCCCGTCCGGGGCGGGCTGGCTGTATGCTTGGAGCACTGGCGACTCTACGGTGCAGATCATGGCTGCTGCTGGCGGGAGCTATGCGCTCACGGTCACCAATCCTGCCTCCAGTCTGCATTGTTACATGGACCGTGACACGATAGCCATAGGTGTATTTGGGGCACAGCTGCCGCTGCCGGCACAGGTAGCGGGGGCAGATGCGGTGCTTTGTGTCGGCGATTCGGTCTTGTTGGGGGCTGCGGCTGTGCCTGGCTGGGACTATCTGTGGTCCCCTGCCAGCTTCTTGAGTTCGGCGACGGTGGCGATGCCTGTGTCGCGGCCTGCGGCCACGCTGGCCTACGTGCTGGTGGTGTCTGACAGCGCGAGCGGTGGGGCTTGCGGCGAGGTGCGCGACACTGTAAATATCACCGTAGAGGAGCAGAATTTACAGAATTTGGAGAATCCGCAGGATGTTGAATTCTGTGTTGGGGAGTGCTTTTTGATTGGGGTGCCTGGTGTGAGTGGCTTGGCTTATGCTTGGTCGCCGACTTTGGGACTGTCTTCGCCTAATCTGTCGCTGACCAAGGCGCAGGCTGCGGCTACTACGGTTTATACTTTGACGGTCATTGATCCGGCATTGCAAAGTGCCAATTGTCGGGAGCGGCGTTTTTTGGTGAATGCTGTTGCCGATGGCTGCAACCGTCCGTCTTTTATTGCTGTGAATGGGGATGGGATTGCGGAGGTGCTGGATTTTGGGGATCATGCTGGGCGGGTCTCGTTGCGGGTGTTTGATGTGGCTGGGAGGCTTGTTTATGGGGACGAGGACTACGGGAATGACTGGAATGCGGCTGGGCTGGCGCATGGTTTGTATGTGTATCGCGTGACGGTCGGCGGGGATTGCCCATCAGCGTTTACGGGGAAGGTTGTGGTGATGCGATGAGAGATTAGGGGTGCTGGGTTTAGACGATTGGGGCATAATGGTGTTATGCTAGGATGAAATCCCCAAAGCCCGATCGACCATCCGCTAAAGTCGCTCATCCATCGTGAATCGTCTGGGATCTATCGAATAGCCGATGGTAGATTTCCAAAGGACGATAATTCTTCCTAAGTTGCAGTGAATAGGATTTAAGATTTGATGCAGCGGTATCTAAGAACCACAATCACCCACTTGCTGCTGATGGCGATCTTGCTTTTGAACTGCTCCAAGCTGAGCGGACAATGGCATATACCCACCATCGGTGGCGCACTCCCCAACTCGGCTACGAGCTTGGGCAATGCTTGTTTTCAAATGACATCTGCTGGCAATACCCGAGGTGTGATCTGGGACAGCATACAGATCAACCTGAGCCAGCCTTTTGACATCACCCTGAATATCAACCAGCAACCATTTGGCGCCGATGGGCTGGCACTTGTGATGCAAAATGTGGGCCTCACCGCCAATGGTGCAGGTGCCAATGCATTGGGATTTGGCAATTCATTGCCCCCATCGCCGGGGTATCCACCAATCGTAAATTCAATTGCATTTGAGGTCGATACGTGGGACAACAGTGGCGCTGGCGTGGCCGACATCGCCCAAGACCATGTGGCCATTCATACCAATGGCAATATGGCCAACGCGATCGGGACTCCGGTGGCAGCCCTTGCGTCGGGCAACGACATCACGGATGGTCTCTGCCATCGCTTCCGCGTAACTTGGAATCCGATCACCACCAATATCCGCATCTTTTTTGATGCCGATCCCACCCCGCGCATCAACCTCAATTACAACATGGTCGGATTGGTGTTTGGTGGCAATCCTTTGGTTTGGTGGGGTTTTACAGCGAGTAGCGGTGGTGCCGCGATGACGCAGACCATCTGCGTCGGCGCCAATTTTGGGCAGGCTGGCGTCGATCGTTCGGTGTGCCCCAACGATACCCTGCGTTTGCAGGCCAGAGGTGGCAATGCCTTTGTCTGGAATCCTGCGGGGCCCTTGCTTAGCAGCGGCATCGTCTCCAATCCCATATTTGGACCTACAAGCCCTGGCATTTACCCCTTCCAGGTAAGCGTGTCCAACAGCGCCTTGTGTACGGACATTGACAGTGTCACAGTTACGGTGGATCCATATCCCGTAGCCAATGCGGGTGGGGTGGGCAATCTCTGCCTCGGTGACTCCGCTCAATTGGGCGTGCCGCCCAATCCCAACTACAGCTATCTCTGGCAACCGGCTGTCGGTCTGAGCAGTGCAACCGTGGCGCAACCTTGGCTGGCTCCCAGCCTAGCTGGAGCGCTCAGTTACACGTTGATTGTGACCGATCTCAACGGCCTGGCCGGCTGCAAGGACACAACACTCATCAACCTGATCGCCCGCGATACTCCGACGGTGGCTGCCTCAGCGGTCAATGATACGATTTGTGTAGGTCTAAGCACCTTGCTGACTGCAATCGGCAGCAATGGCACAGGCCCCTATGGTTATACGTGGGGAAATGGCCCCCTGGGCAGCACACAAACGGTGAATCCATCTGCAACCACAATCTATGTGGTGCAGGTCGCCGACGCCTTCAGTTGCACGACATCTGCCACCGTCACGGTCATCGTCAATGACACTCCGACCGTGGGGCTAAGTGCGCTTCCAGACTCCATCTGTGCTGGGCAGACCAGTTTTTTGAGCAGCAATATCATCGGTGGCACGCCTGCCTATAGCTATTTATGGAACTCTGGCGCGATCGGCGCGGCAGACACGATCGCTCCGCTCGCGAGTATTTATGCCTTGCTCACGGTCACCGATGCCATGGGTTGCACGGGTGTAGGGAATGTGGCCATTGTCGTAAACGTCTCTGACTCGATCGATATCGCCACGGCCGACACCCTGCTATGCCTCGGAGGAAACCTTCAGATCGCGGGCACATTTGCAACATCGGGCATCAATGCTTGGCTATGGACGCCCGCCCTCGGCGTGAGCAATCCCAACAATCCCAATCCAGTCATCTCCCCGACGGTCTCTACAACCTATGCCCTCAACGGATTAAGTACGCTCACGGGTTGCGGCTACACCGACTCGATCACGATCATCTACAATCCGCTCGGGCCACCCACGGCCGACTTGGGGGCAGACGACACCCTATGCCTCGGCCAAAGCCTGTTGTTGCTCGCTGGCAATGCTGGCTTTGGCCACATCTGGTCAGACAGCAGTTCAGGAGCAAGTTATGTCGCGACGACCCAAGGCTGGGTTGCGTTGAGCGTCTTTGACACGGTGGGCTGCGGTTACTATGAGACCGATAGCATTTTCCTCACGGTGAATGCTTTGCCGCTGCCCAATCTCGGCCCTGACACGACCTTGTGCCCACTCGACAGCTTGCTGCTCGATGGCGGCGTGGCCGCGAATACCTATATTTGGAATACCGGTGCTAGCACGAATACCATCTGGGCCAATGTAGCCGGCAGCTATCAACTCCAAGTGATCGACAGCAATGGTTGCATCAATGCCGACACGATGGTGCTAGGATTTTCGCCGATCTTCATGGCGACCGTCTCGGGATTGGGGGCTAGCTACTGCATCAGTGACAGCGCCGCGCAACTGGTGGCGACACCCGCTAGCGGCATCTTTTTGGGCAATGTCTCGGCGACAGGCCTCTTCACACCGAGTATTGCTGGCGCTGGTCTGCATACGATCAAATATGCCTTCACAGACAGCATCGGCTGCAGCCAATTTGACACTGTAATCACGGTCGTCTCACCGCTGCCCAGCATTGCACAAGCCGGACCCGACCTCATCGGTGGTGAGTCCCTGCAACTTGCGGGCAATACCCCACAAGTCGGCACGGGGATATGGAGCCTGGTCGGTGGATCAGGTGGCCTGTTGTCAAATCCGTTGGATCCACAAGCCACAATCAGCCAATTGACAGGCGGTACTTATTCACTGGTATGGACGATTTCAAATCCGCCATGCCCCGCCAGCGCGGATACGCTGCGGATCACGGTCGAGGCTGTTTCCCTGCCCAATGGATTTTCGCCGAATGGTGATGGGGTCAATGACCTGTTTGTCATCGGTGGTATAGCGGCCTATGGGGAAGCCAAATTGAGCATCTTCAATCGCTGGGGCAATGTGGTATGGTCTGCTGAGTCCTATGCCAATCAATGGGATGGGCGCAGCAATGATGGACAAGTATTGGTCGAGGACACCTATTACGCCATTTTGAGCTATGGTAGCAAGATGACGAATACATTTGTGGTCTTGAAGCGGTAGGGCCAGCTGGTTTTCCAGACCTATTTTGCCCCCGAAAAGTGCACTAGATTTGCCTCGATCGGCTATTGGACAACATCCTTGGGGCGAATCTGGCAGGGCCTTCACCAGAAAGATGCTTGTGAAATGAAAAATGAACCGTCATGCTGAGCGATTTTGGTGTGTACAGCTCGCTGTGTGGGCTTACACCTGATCGACGGCTATTGAGAGGAACGTGGATGCCAATCCTCAAGCATTTTCTTGCGACCGTGTGCGCCGAGGCGTATTGCCCTGGATAATGCTCCCTTTTTCTTGTTCATTCAAAAAGTCTTCGGATTGTTTGCGCATTTTTGGCCTCAATTCGTAGAAACTGGAAGGAAATGAAGAGAAACTTTTTGGCTGCGCTGCTCATGGTCATCGGCGCATCGCTCCATGCGCAAACCAAAGTCACTGTCTCGGGCATCGTCCAAAGCGGCAACGATGGGCAACCATTGGAATATATCTCGGTCATTTTGAACCGCTTGCCAGACTCGAGCTTTGTGAGCGGTACCCTCACCGATGCCGAAGGACAGTTTGTGCTCAAGAACATCGTCAGTGGTGAATATTTCTTGCGCTTTCAAGGCATGGCTCAGGCGCCCTTGGTACAGCCGCTCACTGTCGGCAACCTGAGCGAGTTTCTTGACATCGGGAAGATTTCCCTGATGGATCGATCGATCACCACCGAGGATGTGGTGATCGAGGGACGTGCACCAGAAAACAGCGTGGGACTCGACAAAGAGAGCTTTAGCATCGCGCAAAACACAAGTCAGGCAGGCGGATCCTTGTTGCAAGCGATGCAAAACCTACCGGGTGTGTCGATCGACCAGGGCGGCAAGGTGCAGATGCGGGGAAGCGATCGCGTGACCGTGCTCATCGATGGCAAGCAGACTGCACTCACGGGTTTCGGCAGCCAAGCAGGTCTGGACAATATCCCTGCCTCGGCGGTAGAACGCATAGAAATCATCCACAATCCTAGCGCCAAATATGACGCCAATGGCATGGCAGGCATCATCAATATCATCTACAAAAAGAGTGAGCAAAATGGCTTCAATGGCAAACTGGGCCTCATCGGCGGCATCGGCTCCCTGATCCAGAAACGCGGGAACCTGCCGACCATTCGCCCGCAATATGGGCAAACTCCCAAGGTCAATCCTACGCTTTCCCTCAACTATCGCCGCAAAGGTTTGAATTGGTTTTTTCAAGGCGATGCCTTGGCTCAAAAATCGGTGAACAAAAATGAGTATATCGATCGCAGCTATGCAGATGGCTCTGTGGTGAGAGGGCAATTTTTGGAAAACCGTTCCCAACTCATTTACACTGTAAAAACGGGCGTCGATTGGAATATCGATGACCACAACTTGCTCACCATCTCTGGCCTGTATAACCGCGAAGGACATATCGACATCGGCGACCTTCCCTATTTCAATGGCGACCTGAGTGCCCGTCGTCGCCTATGGCTGTATTACGAAAGTGAGATCAACAAATCGGCCAACGCCGCCGCCAACTTCACCCACACCTTCAAGCAGCCGGGCCACAAACTCGATCTCCGCATGAATTATACCTGGCATCAGGAGGATGAGTGGTTCTATTTTGAGAATCACTATCCGACCTATTCTAGCCTCGACAGTGTGCACCTGCTCTACGATGAAAACGTGAGCGATATGAACATCGACTACGTGAAACCGCTCAAGCATGGCCGTTTTGAGGGAGGTTCCAAATTGCGGTGGCGCTATATTCCCTCCAATATTGCGTTTATTCCCGGCGACTCTACCATCCTGGATCTCAATGCTGCTGGCAAGACGAGCTACAATGAGTTGATCTCAGCATTGTATGGCAATTATGTCTATGAACGTACCCATTTTGAATTGGAGGCTGGCCTGAGGGTAGAGTATGTGAATGTCGCCTACAAGATAGATGCGCCGCGCAGCGTGTATCAAAGTGCAGGCTACAATTACATTCAGCCTTTCCCCAATACCCGCGTAGCATGGAAATTCAATGCCCGCAATAAAATTGCCTTTTCCTATAACCGACGCGTAGATCGGCCTGACGAGGCCGACCTGCGCATGTTTCCTAAATATGACGATCCTGAAGTACTCAAAGTCGGCAACCCGACCTTGCGCCCACAACTCACCAATTCCTTTGAATTGGCTTACAAAACGACTTGGTCATCTGGCAGTTTCTATGCGAGCGCCTATCACCGAGAGAGCAACAATATCCTCACGCGTGTGCTCACGCAGACACCTAGCAGCACACTCATCAATGCGATCACCCAAAATGCCAATCATGGCCGCAATACTGGCATCGAGCTCTATCTGAGCAAAAACTTGGGAGAGAAAATCACGCTCAATATCACGGTCAATGGTTATCAAAATGTGATCGATGCATTTGGCGGTGTGAATCTGTATCCCGTTGCAGTTTCCTTTGAAAGTGCCCGCTCCCAAAACATCAGCGGCAATGCCAAGGTCAATTCCATCTTCCATTTTGCCCACAAAATCGACTTGCAATTGACGGCCATTTATTTGGCGCCCGACATCGCCCCGCAAGCCAAGATCGCATCGCGCTATGGCATTGACTTTGGCATCAAAAAAGGCATTCAAGCTGGCAAAGGTGAATTGTTCCTCAACGGGTCAGACTTGCTCAATACGATGCGCATCAAGAAGACATTCACAGGCAATGGCTTCACTGTGCTGAGCAATGATCTGTATGAAACACAGGTCTTTAGGCTGGGGTATGCCTATAAGTTTTGAGCGGATAGGCTGTCTCATCCCACTTCGTCGGGGATGCCGCTGCCGCAAGGAAAAGTTCAAAGGGTAAACAGTCGATTTCTTGGATTACTTTCCAAGGAAAGCATTCTGGAAGCCCTTGAAAGCGGGGCTGCTGATGAAATGATAGACTTTGCGAAAATCCAGATAGGCAATGTCTTTGGTCTGCGCAGTGATCGGGATTTCCAAGTGTCTGATGATCTTCTCAACCAATGGCTGGTCCAATCCCAAGCCACGCACCATATTGGAGATCTTCACGGGTTCTCCAATCATGCGTCCCTCTGCATATTTTTTCCACTTGAGTTTGGGGGCATGACCGGGGACTTCTGCCTTGGGTGGATGGGTGATCTTGGTGCCCGACGTTACTTTGGGCGCACGCTCTTTGCCGATGAACTTGGCATCGAAGATTCTTGTGGGTTCGCCTTCCTTCACAAATGCGATGATGGTCTTGTCCATGAGTTTGGACCATTCGGTCTCATGGAATGGCCCATAGACACTCTTGACTTTCTTGTCCTTCAATTCCAATATAATCCGGGTATGGCCATCAAATACTTTCAGCAGTTTGCCGCTGAATTGCTCATAGGATGGATTGGCCATGAGGCGATCGAGGCTATTTGGATCAGGTATCATAGGTGTGCTGATTTGGGGCGGTGAGAGAAAGCTTCTGATGCAAAGTCGCAGTTCCACGTTGTGCATTCG
>JANORP010000018.1:0-9354 GCA_031415375.1 Bacteroidota bacterium
AGTCGGGAGCAGAGTCGGGAGCAGAGTCGGGAGCAGAGTCGGGAGCAGAGTCGGGAGCCTCCGGCTCCAACGACAACCGAACCGCGTGCCGTGCCTGTCCCGCTCAAAGCGCGGGAGCTCACGAAAACAATACCTGCCAGACTGGTCATGCACCCAATCAGGAGAGGCGACGACCGCCAAGACACCCAATCGGAGGAGTTGGAAACCTTTGTCGTTTACTTTTCATTGCTGCAACATTCACAGCGACCTTGCCCTAAATGCACAAATCACATATTTCAGGTCCATTCCTACGGAATTGGCACAGTTATCAAGATCGTCCAATCCAGAACTGTGGTTACATAGCAGCCAGCTCTGCCAACTGCCAACTGCTAACTGCTAACTGCTACCTGCTAACTGCCAACTGCTACCTGCTTTCCCCAACCCCCAAATCCTCCAAAAACCTACCATCCTCGTCGATGCGACGCGGCATGCCCATGAACCACACACCAGCGACGCCGTCGCTGAAATGGAAGGGCTTGTCGAACCGCGGTTCGATGCGCCAATTGCCCGAGACATCCATCATGCCCCAGTTGCGCAACTGTGAGCAATTGTATTTTTCCAAGCCAGGGCTATAGCGCGGGAAACAATAGACAATGTCGCCTTTCAATGTATCTGTGTAAATCTTGCAATTGTTGACCAGGGCCGAGACCGTGTCACCAGCTGCATCGAGGAGATACTCAATGCGGTTGTGGGCACCGAGGACGATGAAGTCGTCCAGGCATCGGATGGCAGGTGCATTGGCGACAACGACCCTGCCAGATTGCGTGGCAAGCATGTAATGAAAGCCGTCTTTGACGATCGCGTGGTCATTGCAGAGTTTGACCGAGCGACAATCCTCGCAGGGGAATGGTTGCCATTCGCTGCCGCGATGCACCCAGACCTTGTGCTGGACTTGGTTGAAATACCATTCGTTTTGTTGCGGATCCTTGGGAAAATCGGTCTGTGGGGCGAGCGCATCTTGCGCAAACGCAGACATGCTCACTGCGCCAGCCAATATGCTGGTGAGCAACCACCTCCCTAGCACACACATGACAGACTGCAAAACAACGGCTGACCTACTCATGGCACTAATCTACGAATTCTCCCCGTTCATTGATCTTGCGGCGCTGCCCGAGATGATTCACCTCGGCGATGCCATTGTCAAAATGAAAGGCGCCATCATATTGTGGCACGATCAACCAATGGCCGTTGTACCCAAACATGCCGTAGGCGTGTAGGGAATCGCAGTCCACGGAGTCATGTGCTGCCTGGAAATCGGGCAGGCAAAAGGCTGGGATGCCTTGCACCGTCTCTGGGGCGCCGTCGATAGGCCAGCATTGCACGTTGAAGCCATGCTCAGGGTGCAGTTGCCGTCCAGTGAGTAGATAGATATGGGAATACAGGCTATCCCAGGCCATGATCGTCGAGTCCGTCACGCGCAGGTGAGGGGCAGCCCAGATGTATTCGGCAAAGGGACTGAGCAGGGAATACCCCAATTGGGACCGCGCGATGACGATTTGCCCTGCGGAATACAGCTCGGTGACGCCCTCGATCCCAACATCCAGCCACTCTAGATCGAGGTCATGCCACACGGTATGGTGGGCTGTATTGAGGTACCAATGCATTCCCAGGGGGAGCTTCTTGGGCGCGCCCGGGCCACGCGCGATCGGCACTTGTGCCTGCGATGTAAAGGCAAAAGCGAATGTGAGCATGAGGCAGATGCCTCTGAGCAGGCTGGGTGTGAGGGTGATTTTCATTCTACAAATTCTCCTTTCTCATTGATCTTGCGCTTTTGGCCGTAGTAGAGGACCTCTGCGATGCCGTTTTGGAAATGGAAGGGTGCGTCGAATATGGGTTCAATCAGCCATCTGCCGTCCGTACCTAAGATGCCCCAGCCATGCGTATCTGCATGCAACATAAATAAAACAGCAACTGTCGAGCAAAATCCCAATCGACCATTCAAAGTATCCTGGCTCAATTCATCCTCCCATTGTGTGTATGCCTGAGGTTCCCAAGCCATGGACAAAGGCTTTCCCTCGAAATAGTACCATCGGTATTGAGCTCCATGCATGCAGGCAAGCCCTTCAAAACAGTCACAGGCCAAGTTGCAGCTCAGCCTTTCCATATTATTGGTCATCAAAATCGTGACAATATCCGAAACGACGACAATCATGTTTCCACAATGCAGCATCTTTTTCACAGGGGTCATGTATTGCAGCCAATCCGCATTCGCGCGCGACCAAGCATTATGGGCAACCGTGTCCACATACCAATCTGCCTGAATGGCCTCGGTGGGTTTTCCTGCTCCATGGATGATCCGCAATTGTGCGGGCAAGATAATGGGCACCATTGCCATTAGAACCAATACGATTTTTGTCAAGAACCAAGGTTGTAATGAGAAT
Organism: Bacteroidota bacterium; assembly: GCA_031415375.1. Taxonomy (GTDB): domain Bacteria; phylum Bacteroidota; class Bacteroidia; order J057; family JADKCL01; genus JADKCL01. The sequence goes on from JANORP010000018.1 coordinate 2,421, forward strand.
TTGTTTTTCATTCCACAAACTCTCCTTTCTCATTGATCCTGCGCTTTTGGCCGTAGTAGATCACATCTGCGAATCCGTTTTGGAAACCGAAAGGCGCGTCGAATTTGGGCTCGATGAGCCATTGGCCGTTGGTGCCGAGCATGCCCCATGTGCGCATGTCGGCTACGGGTTGCGCGCCATGGTAGGGAAATCGGTCGGTCAGGCAATAGGCGCGTCCTGCTGCGAGCTGCTGAGCTACGCCAAGCGCTGGATAGCTATCTGGTTCACGGAAGAGACTCACGATTTCCAACCCACCTTTGAGTACGTTGATCCGATCAAGGCCTATGAGCAGCAATAAAGAGTCTTCACAAATGCATTTTTGGGCCTTCATATAGATATTGCCGTCGCGCTGACCTATGCTACAGCCTTCCAATGTCTGCATCATCGCCAGCCCTTGATAGGATTGCAGCCGCAAGCAGTGATTTTGAACCACCACCCAGCCTTCCATCTTCTTGATGTAGGCGAGTTGCGCCACGGAATCGAGGTAATAATTGGCTTTGGTCGTAGCGACGGGTGGGGTGCGCCCGCTCGCAATCTTGAGGATCACCTGCGCTTGGAGCGGCTGCACGAGCGCAGCCAAAGCTCCGACGATGGCCACGATGCCCACCCAGTTCCGGATATGGGCTAGGATGCTCATGCGCCTTGTTGGATCATCTCTGCCAATTCGCCCAAGCTGCCGACCTCGAGGTCAGCCTGTGCATCGCTTGCGGGTGTCGCGCCCGTGCCAGCCTGCCCGCGCCTGCGGTTTACCCAGACGCAAGCCATGCCGAGCGCCCGCGCAGGCGCGATGTCGTGGTATAGGCTCTGCGCGACATGCAAGATCTGGTCTTGGGGAATGCCGAGCCGCGCTGGCGCTGCGCGGAAGTGGGCATCTGCGGGCTTGTAGGTGCCGAGCTGCTCGGCGGTGACGACGGCATCAAAGGGCACTTGCAGCCACTGTTGGCTATGGGCGATGAGGTCCTCGTCGATGTTGCTGAGGATGCAGAGCTTGTATTGCTTTTGGAGCTGGGCCAGGGCGACAACCGTGTCGGCAAAGGGCTTCCAATCGCGGATGCCCTCGGCGAGGAGGTTTTCCTCATTTACGAGCAACTCGAATCCCAGATGCGCTGCGAGGCTGTGCATGCACTGCCGCAGCACCGCCTTGTAGATTTTGAAAGGGCCATGCTCTGCCTCGGGCTCAAAGCGGGCATAGAGCGCGAGGACGTCGCCATCGGCTAGGAAAATCCCTTTGCCTTGGAGAAAGGGTTGTAAACAAGCGAGTAGGCCAGCTTCCCAGTCGATGAGGGTGCCATAGCAGTCGAATGTGAGTGCCTTGTAATGCTCGAAGTTCAGGGTCATAGGTAAATATAAGATTCTTCGGAGAATTTATGGAATGGCAGTGTGCGGGATAGACAGGAATATGTGCAACTAACGCCGACAATGCCTACCTTTAAGCTGCTGAATCAAAACGGCTTCACCTCATTTTACAAAACCATCTTGTACCATGACCTACAAAATAAATTACCGACGCCTGACATTGCTCTTTGCCTTTGTGACCATGAGCGCCAGCTTGTGGAGCCAAAGGCAACCACCGGCACTGACGAGGCTCTTTGCAAAGCCTACGCCATCGGCCTTGCGCATCGCTGAGCACAATGACCATCCCAATACTTGCCTGAATCTGGAATGGAATATCGGTACGGCAGATTGGGACAGCTCGGCGCTCGACAGCTACCTCTATTATCCCAATGGCGACCTCGCCCAAATGACCGTCTCGCTCTACACCAACAGTGCATGGGAAGACTGGCACAAGGGAGTGTTTGCCTACGACAATTCCCACCACCAGACGAGCGCCTACTTCTTGGAATGGTCGGGGAGCTCTTGGGACAGCATCGAGCGCTATGACAATACTTGGGACAGCCAAGGCAACCTCACCTTGGATTTGTTTTATACCTACAATGGCGTCTCCTGGGATACTGCGAGCGGTGATCGCTATACATATACCTACCACAGCGGCAGCCTTATCGCAACGCAAATCTCTGAGCACTATTCCTCATCTAGCCATGCTTGGTGGCCCGAGGAGCGCTGGAGCTATCACTACAATGCCCAAAATCAATGGGATTCCCTCACTTTTGCCTATGACAACGCTGGCCAATGGGAACCCTATGAGCGCTTGATAGATGTGGAATTCCATGATTTTTCCAAGGAGCTATTTGCTTCCTATCGTTACCAGCAAAACACAGGCGCTTGGACCGATGTGGGTCGTGTCGCCTACACCTATGGTCCATTTGAAGGTTATGTCGCCTTGTCGGAAGCTTATTCCGTGTCTTGGGACAGCACGGGAAAAGAGGTCGTGAACAAGGATGCCGAGGACCACGTGACCCTGGAAGAAGCCTATGGCTACAGCAATGGCTGGACCTTTCAAGACGGCGACATTTACGACTATACCTACGATGGCCTGGGCCGCACGACCGAAATGATGCAAGCATATACCGTGAACACGGTCTATCAAAACGGCTCCAAACGCATCTACGACAGCTTCTTCACCGTCGGGATGCCCAATACAGCAATTGCTTCCTTCGAGGTGCAAACCTGGCCCAACCCAGTCACCGATGCAGTCCATATCTTGCCTCATCTAGATCAGCCGACGACTGCTCTGCTCTCGCTGTATGATCTACAAGGAAGCCTCCATTGGCAGCAATCTGCACGTCTATCGCATGCCGAACTGCAATTGCGTCTGCCCGATGGCTTGGAAAATGGAAGCTATCTGCTGGAATTGGATTGCAAAGCCGGGCGATTTGTGACCAAACTTGTTTTGATGCGCTGAGCAACGAGCAGACGACATATTTCCTAGCGAGAAAATACAAGCGATGCTAGCGTGTGCATTTGCACCCACTGCAAGGGGGGACGCTTTGTCATCTTCAGGTCTATCGCAATTGTGCTGTTCACATTCTTGCCAGCTTCCAAATTTTACGATGCGTCCACTACAAATTGCAATGAATTCTATAGGTATTCTAATAAAAAAAAATTAGCCCGGACAGGTCTTATCCGCCTTATGTTTGAGCAGCCACATGCAAAATTGCTAGCCGAGTTTCTTGCCAATTTAGCAATGAAAGTAAAAAGTATTCCACATGTCGAAAGGCGAACTAAATCGATGCAATGCAAGAGAATGAAGGTCAGTCTAGGCTACCTTCACATGCTTTCCACATTCTGCAAATCCACTTTGTTTCCGATTTGGATTGGCGGTGCATTTACCGCTCCAACCAATCCAAGAAATAGCATACATTTTTTCATTCAAACATTACATGAACATGACATCAACGTTTTTCCAAGCTTTGGAGAGCTGCGAAAAACCTACTATTTTGGGACAATTGCTTGAAAGAGCAGCCCACATTGGATTGGATTGATTTGGTAATGCTTGGTAAGAAAATGCAAGGTTAATCGCGCAGCGTGGATCGAGCGTCCACATCGGTGATGCGCGGCCTTGTCCCTAAAGGAATAAAAGTGGTAAGGAGGATCTGAGGATGAAATGCAAATTACTATGGATGGGATGGGCGCTCTGCCTGGCCATGATGTTGCCTGTATTGGCGCAAGGTCAGGTGACCGCAAACTTCACAGGTTCGCCCGTCTCGGGCTGTAGTCCTGTGGTGGTGCAGTTTACCGACGCATCGACAGGACCGATCACCACCTGGGCTTGGAATTTTGGCAACGGCAACGTGTCCAATCTCCAAAATCCAGCAGCGGTCTATGTCACGCCCGGCACCTATACCGTGACACTCACGGTGAGTGGTGGCGGCTTTAGTGATGTAGAGGTACGCACGGCCTACATCACGGTCTTTCAAAACCCGACTGCTGGGCTCACCAATACCAGCCCACGGGCAGGTTGTGCGCCCCTCACGGTCTGTTTTGGCGACATTAGTACCCCTGGTAGCGGCGCAATCAATGGCTGGCTCTGGGACTTTGGCGATGGCAACACCAGCACGGCAGCCGCACCCTGCCATACATATTCTGCTGCGGGCAACTATACCGTGAGCCTTGTCGTGACCGATGTGAACGGTTGCAACAACACCGTCGTGCGCCCCAACTTTGTGAATGTGAGCACGCCACCTGTCGCCGCCTTCACCGGGAGCCCGCTCTCTGCCTGCACCCCGCCACTCAACGTGACCTTTAGCAACAACAGCTCGGGCGGCGCTGCCCCCCTCACCTACCAGTGGACCTTTGGCGATGGCGGCAGTTCCACCCTCGCCAATCCCACACATACCTACAATGCCACGGGCGCATTTACCATCACGCTCATCACCACCGACGTGAATGGCTGCACCGACACGCTCGTGCGCAATTCCTATGTGAACATCGGCACGGTCGTCGCGGCATTCACGCCCAGCACGACCACGATCTGTGAAGGCCAAAGCGTGACCTTTACCGACAACAGCACTGGCAACCCCAATACCTGGGCCTGGACATTTGGCGATGGGGGCACTTCCACCGCCCAAAACCCCACGCATACATACGCCACCGCAGGCACATACACCGTCTCGCTCAGCGCCAGCAATGGCGCCTGCACAGACGTGGTCACCCAAACGGCGCTGGTCACCGTGAATCCGGCACCCGTCGCCAACCTCATCGGCACACCCACCACAGGCTGCACCGTGCCCCATCCCGTCGCCTTCACCGACTTGAGCACAGGCAACCCGACGAGTTGGTTGTGGAATTTTGGGGACGGCAATACCAGTACCGCCCAAAATCCCAACCATATCTATACCGCGCCGGGCACTTACACGGTGACGCTCACCGTCACCAGCGCCAACGGGTGTACCGACGTCGTCACGTTCAACAATTACATCCAGATCATCCCACCCGTCGCCAACTTTGTCGGCTTGCCGATCATGGGTTGCATTCCACTCAGCGTCACTTTCACTGACCTGAGTACCTCTGTCGAGCCGATCGTGAGTTGGTTGTGGGACTTTGGCGATGGCAATACCAGTACGGCCCAAAATCCAGGCAATATCTATACCACGCCCGGCTCATTCACCGTGTCCTTGATCATCGTGAATGCGGCGGGTTGCACCGACACGATCATCCGACCAGGCTATATCCAAGCAGGCACGCCCCCGATTGCCTGCTTCACGGTCAATCCCACGATTGCCTGCGCCAATGACCCCGTGCAATTCACCGATTGCAGCACCAATGCCACCGGCTGGTTTTGGGACTTTGGTGACGGCGGCACCTCCAATGCCCAAAATCCGCAGTATGCCTACCAAGACACTGGCTGTTTCACCGTGACCCTGATCGCCAGCAACTTTGGCTGTACCGACGACACCGTGATCGCCAATGTGGTCTGCATCACCCCGCCCGTCGCGCGCTTCAACCTCACCCCTACCACGGGTTGCGGTGTGCCGCTCTTGGTGACCTTCACCGACAACAGCATTTTGCCGCATACTTGGTTGTGGGATTTTGGCGATGGCAACACCTCCACGGTCCAAAACCCAACGCATACCTATACCGCCCTCGGCAATTACGTGATCAACCTCACGGTCACCGACACCGTCAATGGCTGCAGTGACGATGAAAATGCGACGGTCACGATCACCGATCCGCAGGCCAATTTCTCAGCGACGCCTGTCTTTGGCTGCGGCCCACTCAACGTCACCTTTACCGACCTGAGTACGGGTGCGACCACTTGGGCATGGGACTTTGGCGACGGCGGCGTCTCCAATGCGCAAAACCCGACGCATACCTACCAAAATCCAGGCACCTACACGGTCACACTTGTGATTGGCGACAACAATGGATGCAGCGATACGCATATCGAGGTCAACTACATCACGGTGATCGGGCCTTTGGTAGATTTTGTGGGCGTGCCATTGTCTGGTTGCGACTCGATACTGGTCAATTTCACCGACCTGTCGGTACCTGGTGCGCCCATTGTATCTTGGAGCTGGAACTTTGGCGATGGCAATACTTCGACGCTGCAAAACCCCAGCCACTTGTACCTGCCCGGCAGCTACAACGTGTCGCTCACACTCACCGACGCTGTGGGCTGCACACGCACATTGACGCGCAACAACTATGTGCTCGTCACCTCCCCCATCGCCAACTTCACGATCAACGATACCCTCACCTGCGTGGGCGTCGCCTTGCAATTCAACAATACCTCGGTCGGCGCGGGCCTCACCTACAGCTGGGATTTTGGCGATGGCACATTCTCCACTGCCGCCAATCCCTCCCATGCCTACGCGGGCAATGGCAACTACAACGTGACCCTGGCTGTGCTCGACAACAATGGTTGCCGCGACACGATTGTGCAAAATGGCCTCGTGACGATCAGCAATGTACTTGCGGGCTTCACCGCCAACCCCACGAATGCTAGCTGCCCACCACTGCTGGTGAGTTTTATCGACCAATCCTTTTGGGATATTGTGTCTTGGAGTTGGAACTTTGGCGACAATACGGGATCGACCCTCCAAAATGCGGCCCACGTCTATGCCACCGCAGGCAGCTTTGACGTCACGCTGAGTGTGATCAATGACGATGGCTGCCGCGACACGCTCTTCATGCCCGGCCTTATCAATATCTTGGGACCCAATGGTAGCTTTGTCTTTGATCCCGACACGGGTTGCACGCCACAACTCGTGAACTTCAATGCCACAGCTACCAACACGGCAGTCTTTACCTGGGACTTTGGCGATGGGAATGTCGGCATCAGCACCGTCGATTCCATCAGCCATATCTATACCCAAACGGGCACATTTTTCCCGATCTTGATTTTGGATGACGGACTCGGCTGCACATACAGCATCCTCTCTCCCGACAGCATCGTGATCGACACCATCCCCTTTGTGAATTTTGCAGCGAATGCCAATGTACTGTGCCGTCTGGACACGGTCTATTTCACCGACCTCACCATCTCGACCCGGCC
>JANORP010000019.1:0-6557 GCA_031415375.1 Bacteroidota bacterium
TCGTAGGCCCAAGGGTTTGCCGCCAGCTTCCTTCAGATTCCGCCTCGCGGCGGACACCCTTGCTATTGGCTAATGCTTCCCACTATCAGGGCGCATTCGGGACTTTCACCCTAGAGTAGCCGCCCATGCTGGGCGCACAATAAGAATCCCCCGACCTGAATCAGGCCGGGGGATTTTGCTGTTTGTAAGCCTTGGTGAAGTTTCAGATGTCGCCGAAATTTGGATTGGTCAGCGCCGATTGCCATCCCGTGCATCCAGCTTGGCCATCTGCTCGATGTTCATCGCCTTGGTAGCCAATTCGATGAACTCGCGGCGGTAGCCTTCCTTGTCGGTGCCAACGGCGGTCTTGGCGAGGGCGATCACTTGCTCCAGCGTAGCTGTGCCCTTGTGGGCGCTCTCACGCAAGATCATCCCGTAGGCAGCCACCGCCACCGCCCAGCGAAAATCGTTGCTTGTTTGGGTGATGTTGCGACCGCCATCTTGCAAGGTTTGCTCCAGAAGCTTGCTCACGGTACCGTCAGGCTCCTTGTAGCGCAGCTTCACTGTCAGTATTTCATTGGCGAATACAGGATTGGTGAGGATGCGCTGCTGATATTTGAGGTCGGAGCTTGCTCCAGCGCCCTTGGGCACGATCTCATAGAATGCGGTGACGGTGTGGCCTGCACCCAGCTCGCCTGCGTCGATCTTGTCGTTGGCGAAGTCCTCGTTTTTGAGCTTGCGGTTTTCGTAGCCGATGAGGCGATAGGACTGCACATTGTCGGGGTTAAATTCGACTTGGATCTTCACGTCCTTGGCGATGGTGTAGAGTGTGCCGCCAAATTCGCTGACGAGGACCTTTTTGGCTTCTTTTTCCCCGTCGATGTAATTGTAGTTGCCATTGCCCTTGTCGGCCAGCATCTCCATCTTGCTGTCTTGCAGGTTGCCCTCGCCAAAGCCGAGCACGGAGAGGAAGACCCCCTCGGCCCGCTTGCGCACGATCAATTCTTCCAGGCCGCCATCGTCTGAGACCCCGACATTGAAGTCGCCGTCGGTGGCGAGGATCACGCGGTTGTTGCCGCCTTGCTTGAAATTTTGCTTGGCAGTGGCATAAGCCAGCTCGATGCCTTCGCCGCCTGCTGTCGAGCCGCCCGCTTCCAGTTGGTCCAGGGCCGCCATGATCTTGGCTTTGTTGTTGCCGCTGGTCGGTGGCAAGACAAGCCCAGCCGCACCTGCATAGACGACGATGCTCACCTTGTCTTGTTCCCGCAATTGCTCGGTGAGCATGATCAGTGCCTTCTTGAGCAGCGGCAACTTGTCCTCATCGCTCATCGAGCCAGAGACATCCAGCAAAAAGACGATGTTGGAGGCGGGCACCTTGTCCATGGAAACCTCCCGGCCTTTGAGGGCTATGCGCACCAGCTTGTGCTCGGTATTCCAGGGGCAGGTCGTCACCTCGGGCAAGATGGAAAAAGGGGCACCATTGTGAGGTGGCTGATATTCATAAGGGAAATAGTTGATGAATTCCTCGACACGCACGGCATACTTGGGTGGCAGGGAGTTGCCATCGATGAAGCGGCGATGGTTGGTGTAGGATGCGCGATCGACGTCGATGCTGAATGTGCTCTGCGACTCCTGCGTGGTTTTAAAATAATCGTTTTCGATGGTCTCGGCGTAGGATTCGGAGCCATAGGTCTCGTTGTTGCCTTGGTCGCCCCAGGAACGAAAACGACCGTCTTCTGGCGTTTCAAAGAAGGCTGCATTTGGGTCCAGATTGTTGTTGAGAGCGACATGCTCCGTTTTTTCCTTGCCTTTGACGCCGCTTTTGAAATTGACGGTGTAACTACCCGTCACAGCGTATTGGTTTTTGTTGGCAAAGTCCTGCGCCCCACTTGAGGCACTCCAAGCATACGTTGCGGCACCATTGGCGGTAACCGCAAAGGTTTGACCTTGCTGTAGCGTCGTCGTGGAGCCGGCCACTGAATTGTTGCTAGGCCGATTTGCGGAGGTGAGGAAGTCTTGGCTAGATTTATAGGATTCACCGCGCACGACTTTACGGTTGTTTCCAGCCTTCTCCGACGGATAGCCGATCTTGATTGGGGATTGCTCCCCCGTCTCAGTCTGCGACTCCTCATAGATCGGGGGAGCGGGGGGAGCCATTGCAATCTCATTGTGCGAGCCAGCGATGCTATCCGCGATGGCCAGCGTCGGGTGGTTTTCTGGAGGATAGACCTCTTTGACGTCGCCCGACAGCCCCCAGCCGAGTGCGATCGAGAGCGCCACCGTCGCGGCTGCGCTTACCCATATCCAAGCGACCTTGCGTTTGCGAGGCTGCGCTGCGAGCATGCCCTCAATGCGGTCCCAGCTCGCTTGCGGGTCGCGGGTCACAGGCACAGGCGTTTGCGCCAGCGCATCGACTTCGTCCTTAAATCGTTGATCTATGTTCTGTTGCATTGTATTTCTCTTGGATGTTCAACATGTCCTGCAGCATGGCCCTGGCCTTGCTCAGTTGTGACTTACTCGTGCCCTCAGCGATGCCGAGCTGCTCGGCGATCTCTTGGTGGCTGTAGCCCTCGATGCAAAAAAGATTGAAGACCGTGCGGTAGCCCAGCGGCAGTGCGCGAATGAGGTCATACAAATACTCCGCTTCGATAGCGCTATCGGCGCGGGTCCCGGCCGGGATGGCATTCGCAGCATCCTCAGACACCAATTCCATTTTGTGCTTACGCAGGTACATCAGCGCCTCATTGACCATAATGCGGGTGATCCATTTCTGCAGACTGGCATCCCCGCGGTCCTCAAACTGCGCGATGTGCTGAAAGACCTTGTGAAATCCCTTGCAAAGGATGTCTTCGGCCTCTTGCTGCTCCCGCACGTAGCGGTAGCACAAGCGAAACATGTGCGTCTGGAAGCGATCATACAAGGCACGTTGTGCATTGCGATCGCCTTGTCGGCAGCGGTGTATGAGCTCTTGTTCTTTCAAAATCGTTTCACGTTTTCATCGGGCTACAATGGACTTAATGCAACGGTGCCTGGCGAGGTTGCCTGGCGTTTGAGAAAATTACGCAATTATTTTCCGGTCTTGGGTTTGGGCGAGCCCCCTGCGCGTGGTCGCACGCACAGGTGTCGGGCTGTCTGGTCGGCGCAGCTCCCGCCCATCCCTCTCGCGCCTAGCGATCTGCCCATCCCGCTCACAAACTGTTTACCGCAACAATTTCTGGCCCTGCATTTGTAAGCATTGATTATCTTGTCACATAATTATTGATCTATGAATCTTTTCTTGTCCATGCTGCTCACCTTCGCCATGACCAGCCCCGCATTGGGCGCAGATGGCGGCAAATCCAAGCCCAAGAAAAAGACGGTCACCATCGAGGGTGAGTTCGCCTCCAAGCGCGGGGTCATGCATCACCTTTCTTGCTATTGCTACGACGGTGGCTATGTCACCACTGCAAATGGTGACGAGATTGCGGTTTGTTTTGAAAAAGGCGAGCTAGAAGAGGCAGCCTCTAAATCTGAAAAATTTGTTTGCGACCACATCACCGTGACCGGCGTCTATGTGGAAAAGACGATCTCCCCCGATGTCAACAGTCCCTGCCCTGCTGGCACGATGCGCTACCTCAAGGTCGCGAGCTTCACCTGTCGTTGAGATCCTTGCAATCTACCGCTCTCAAAAACCTGCTCACTTGCTGATGGTCTTCCTCTAGATTCGTCTATCAGGATTGACCCTAGGTGCCAAAATAGCCATGCTTCGTGGCCAGGGTTGCCCTGCGCCAAAAATACAATAGTATTACTATTGATTATTGATGCAATGGGACTATTTTTGCATGTATTAATCCCAGCTTAAAACATGAAAAGGAAGATTGCAGTAGCAAAAGGTGATGGTATCGGCCCAGAGATCATGGACGCCGTCTTGCGCATTTTCGAGGCCGCAGGGGTGCCACTTGCGTATGAGTTTGTCGAAATGGGCAAATCCATTTTTGATCAAGGCCACTCTACGGGCATGACTTCCGTAGCACGGGAGACGGTAGAGCATCTAGGGATCTTGTTCAAAGGACCCATGGAAACTCCCAAAGGCTCTGGCGTCAAAAGCATCAATGTGACGGCACGCAAAGTCTGGAATACCTACGCCAACAAGCGGGTTTTCAAATCCCTTGAGGGAGTCAGCACTGTGTATAGCAAGGCTGGCATCTCGATCGATATGATCATTGTGCGAGAGAACATCGAAGATACCTATGGTGGTATCGAGCATATGCTCACACCCGACGTGGCGCTCTGTCGGCGCTTTATCACCCGGCCAGGGTCGCTGCAAGTGCATCGCTATGCCTTTGAGATGGCGCGTCGCAATGGCCGCAAGCGAGTCACCTGCGGTCACAAGGCCAATATCATGAAGATGACCGATGGCCTCTTTTTGGAGACCTTCTACGAGGTCGCCAAGGATTACCCAGAAATCGCCGCCAACGATGTCATCGTCGATGACCTCGCCATGAAACTGGTGGTGCGCCCACATGAGTTTGATGTCGTGGTGCTCCCCAACCTGCAAGGCGACATCATTTCTGATCTCTGTGCAGGTCTTGTGGGCGGCTTGGGATTTGCCCCCAGCGCCAATGTCGGGGACAACATCTCGATCTTCGAGGCTGTGCATGGCACGGCCCCCGACATCATGGGCAAAAAGCTCGCCAACCCCACCGCTTTGTACATGAGTGGACTCATGATGCTACGCCACCTCAACCTCACGGTCTATGCCGACAATCTGGAGCAAGCGCTTTTCAAGACCTTGGCCGACGGCATTCATACCCGCGACTTTGGAGCAGTAGGCAGCGTTGCCCGCAATACCGACGAGTTTGCAGATGCGATTATCGCCAGACTCTCAACGACCTCGTACCCGTCGCAACCCGAGGTTGCCCCACGTGAGCGCCCGCTGCGCAACAAGGTCATCGAAGCGCGCCACGCGACTCAGTCCGCGATCGTCGGGGCAGACTTTTTTTTGGAGAGCAATCTGCAACCTGCCGAAATCGCCGATCGGTTCCAGGCCCAGTTGGAACCAGGCATGGAACTCGTGACGATGAGCAATCGCGGCACCCAGGTGTGGCCCGTCGGATCCATCTACACGGAGTGCATCAACCAGTTTCGCTTGCGCTTGGAGTGGAGCGCCGTTGAGGGCACGACCCAGCAAGAGATCTTGCGCATGGCCGGCAAGATCGCCAGCCAATTCAAAATCTGCTCGATTGAGTGGTTGATGTCCTACGACGGTAAAAAGGCATATTCCCTGGCACAAGGACAGTAAACATGGTGGGAGGCTGTGCATGGAGCATTTTGCCAGACAGCGTGCTCCATGCGTTCATTGCAACTGATCATCGACGGTATCGACGGTATCGACGTGCAAATCATTGCGATCGTTTGGTTTCTTCGATTTGTGATTCTCAATTCTTCAGTATCTTGCGGCTTGATTTTAAGACATCACATTTAAAGTAAATCATTCCCCCCAAGAATATGGCCGGAGTACTCAATAGCCACGAAGCGCATCAGCTTTTTCAAGACGCCAAAGCCCGAGGCTTTGCATTGCCCGCAGTCAATGTCGTGAGCACAGGCTCTGTCAACGCCGCCTTGGAAGCCGGCCGCGATGTCAATTCGCCGATCATCATCCAATTCTCCAACGGCGGAGCACTTTTCTATGCTGGCAAAGCCCTGAGCAATGCGGGCGAAAAAGCGGCCATCGTGGGTGGCATCAGCGGGGCAGAGCATATCCATCATGTGGCGAGCTTGTATGGCATCGATGTCATTCTCCACACAGACCACAGCGCCCGTAAGTTGCTGCCCTGGGTCGATGGCTTGCTCGACGCTGGCGAAAGGCACTATAAAAATACCGGCCGCCCCCTTTACACGAGCCACATGCTCGACCTCAGCGAAGAGCCTGTCCATGAAAATATTGAGACCTGCAAGCGCTATCTGGAGCGCATGCACAAGCTCGACATGATCCTCGAGATCGAGCTCGGGGTCACTGGCGGCGAAGAGGATGGCGTCGATAATACCGACATCGACAATGCCAAGTTGTACACGCAGCCCGAGGAGGTCGCCTACGCCTACGAGCAGCTGAGCAGCATCAGCCCCAACTTCACGATCGCAGCTGCCTTTGGCAACGTGCATGGCGTGTACAAGTCGGGCAATGTCGTGCTCACTCCCAAGATTCTCAAAAACTCCCAAGACTTTATCCAAAATAAGTTTGGGACAGGGCCCAACCCAGTGAACTTTGTATTTCACGGTGGCTCAGGCTCGACCCGTGCAGAGATTCGCGAGGGCATCAGCTATGGTGTGGTCAAGATGAACATCGACACCGATACGCAATGGGCTTATTGGGAAGGCGTGCTGAAGTATTACAAAGCCAAGGAGGCTTACCTTCAAGGTCAGCTAGGTAATCCAGAGGGTCCAGACGTCCCCAACAAAAAACAATACGACCCACGCGCATGGTTGCGCGAGGGTGAGAAATACATGGCGAAGCGCTTGATGCATGCCTATGAGGACTTGAACGCGATCGGCGTGAGCAACGCTCGTTGAGGCCTGCAATCGAAATTTCAAGGTGCCGA
>JANORP010000020.1:0-49863 GCA_031415375.1 Bacteroidota bacterium
GCAGGATTCCAAACGGCGCGTCGTCGGTTGCAAGTGACGACGCGCCGTTTGGAATCCTGCTTGCGATATTGCTCAGCGGTGGTTGCGGTCTTCTCGGGTTTCACGGCGATCCTCCCGTATCTCGCCACGGTTCTCGGCGGCTTCTTCCACATTTTCGCCCATGTCGCGGCGCATGGTGCGCTCAAACTCGTCGATGAGATTCATTTTGGCCCGCAACGCCTCCAAACCAGCCGTTTGGGCATTGAGTGCTTGCAAGGTTGCCAATATCTCTTTTTGACGGGCGAGGCGCGTAAGGCGCTCGGCGAGATCGTTGCGGTCATCGGCCTTATCGACGATGTCGTCGCGGCGATCTGCGCGGTCACCGGCGGCAGCGACAGGTCGGCCACTCGCCTTGTCGCGATGAACTTCTCGGGTATCGCTGCGCACCTCGGCACCGCTTTGGTGCACCTCATGCGTTGCACCAGCAACTTTAGCCTCGCTTTGCGCGATTTCGTTTTGCATCGCCGCAGTGAGTTTCATTTTCTGTACATGTGCTTGTGAGATATCGCCACCTGCAACAGCGCTTTTCAAGCCTTGCTGATAGCCGAGAAATTGGGTGAGTTCGGCACGGTCCCGGTCGATCGTCGCCTGGTCTCTTGCGATTTGGTTGCGGTCTTGGCCGCGCTCGACCGTGTTGCGCACAGGCTGGGCATATAGATGGGCGAGCAGCAGCAGAAATGGGATCAGGGAGAGGAGGTGTTTCATTTCGATAGTGATAATGTATTCGAATCCAATTTTTTGACTTTGACCATTTGGACTTGAAATGTGGGCTAGGGTTTAAGTCGAGGAAAGAAATCTCCGAAAATTTTCTTTTGACAGATTCTGAGGCCTATCGCGGATCGGGCACCATTTTCTCTCCTGGATCGCTCGGCCGACGATTGGTCGTCTGGAGGCTACAATTGGTTTTTTCAAAGGAAAAGCAAATCTGCCGCCGCCAATTACCAAGGCATTTCCTAAATTTGCGCATCCATTTAAAATTCCTGCATCAATTTGTCACGCATGGCCCCGAAAACAGTAGATCAGCCCGCCACACTGGAGCAAGCCAAGAAGCTCGGCCTCTTGGAAGAAGAGTACAACAGAATCTGCGATATCCTGAGCCGCAAACCCAATTTCACTGAACTGAGTATCTTTTCCGTGATGTGGAGCGAGCACTGTTCCTATAAGAACTCCATCTTGCAGCTCAAGCGTCTCCCCAAGGAAGGCAAACGTGTGCTCGCAGCTGCGGGTGAAGAAAATGCTGGTTTGATGGACATCGGGGACGGCTTGGCGGTCTGCTTCAAAATCGAATCTCATAACCACCCGAGCGCCATCGAGCCCTATCAAGGTGCAGCAACGGGCGTCGGCGGCATTCACCGCGACATTTTCACCATGGGGGCGCGACCGATTTGCAGCCTCAATTCGTTGCGTTTCGGCAACCTCGACCTTGCCAAGACCAAGCACCTCTTGAAGGGTGTCGTCAAAGGCATTGGCGACTATGGCAATGCCTTTGGCGTGCCTACAGTCGGTGGCGAAGTCTATTTCGACGATTGCTACAATACCAATCCGCTCGTGAATGCAATGAGCGTGGGGATCGTGAAGATCGGCGAAACGGCGAGTGCTGTGGCCAGTGGCCCAGGCAACCCAGTCTTCATTGTCGGCTCGACCACAGGTAAAGACGGCATCCACGGAGCAACATTTGCCTCAGGTGACATCACGGAAAACTCCGCGAGTGACCTGCCCAGCGTGCAAGTCGGCGATCCTTTCACCGAGAAATTGCTGCTAGAAGCCAGTTTGGAGGTCATCCAATCGGGTGCGGTCGTGGGCATGCAAGATATGGGCGCAGCAGGTATCACCTGCTCGACCTCAGAAATGAGCGCCAAATCGGGTACGGGTATGGATATCTGGCTCGACAAGGTTCCCACCCGCCAAGAGAATATGAAGGATTGGGAGATCCTACTTTCAGAAAGCCAGGAACGCATGCTCATCGTCGTCGAGAAGGGCAAAGAGCAACTTGCCCTCGATGTGTTTGCCAAGTGGGACCTCCAATGCGTTGAAATTGGTGTGGTGACCGATACGGGCATCCTCAATTATTATATGAATGGAGCCTTGGCGGCATCGGTGCCCGCTCAGCCGCTTGTCCTAGGTGGTGGCGCACCAGTGTATCAGCGCGAGCAACGCTTGCCCGCCTATGTGGAACTGATCGAAGATTACCACATCGATAAGATTGAGCAGCCCGAGGATTTGTGGGAAGTTTTCAGCTTCCTTTGTGGCCTTCCGTCCATCGCCTCCAAGCGTTGGATTACCCAACAATACGATAGCATGGTTGGCGCCGCCAATATGAGCACCAATCGGCCGAGCGATGCCGCCGTGGTCGCCATCAAAGGCACCAAAAAGGCACTGGCAGTCACGACCGATTGCAATAGCCGCTACATCAAGTCAGATCCCTTGGCGGGCACTGCCTTGGCTGTGGCCGAGGCAGCGCGCAACATCGCCTGTTCTGGCGGCGAGCCGCTTGGGGTCACCAACTGCCTCAACTTTGGGAACCCTTATCGCCCAGATGTGTACTGGCAGTTTGCGAGTGCCATTGAAGGTATGCGTTTGGCCTGCAACGCTTTCAAGACACCCGTCACGGGTGGCAATGTGAGCTTCTACAACCAAAGCACCGATGACGGTCCCGTCGATCCGACACCGACGATCGGCATGGTGGGCCTCTTGGACGATGCTGAAAAGCAGATGATGGGCCTTGAGTTTCGCAAGCCAGGAGACCTGATCTACCTGCTCGGCCATATCGTCGAGGACATCAACTGTTCAGAGTATGTCTATCATTACCATAAGGTCAAGCTCAGCCCGGCACCCTATGTGAACCTGGACGAGGAGGTTGCACTCTGCAAAGCCTTGCGCAAAGTGATCAAGGCGGGCCTCATCAAGAGTGCGCACGACGTGTCAGAAGGCGGCCTCGCCATCTGTCTGCTCGAAAGTGGCTTTCCCAACAACCTCGGTTGCAACATCTTGCTCGACGATAGTCTGCGTGCAGACGCATTTCTCTTTGGCGAGGCAGGTGGCCGCGTGGTCGTGAGCGTGAGCACACGCGACCAAGACGCATTCGAAGATCTCATGGAAACCACCGGCGTGCCTGTACTAGTGCTCGGCGAGGTTACCGATGGCAACATCGATGTCGATGATGAGGACTTCGGCCACATCAGCGAGTACAAAGAGGTGTATATGAATGCACTTGAGAAGAAGCTGGGAGTGTGAAGCCAGCTTGAGTTTGAGCGTGAGAGCGCGAGGAAATCGAGTGGATTTTGCTAAATTGAAGGTCTGATGCTGAAAAGGCTCGAAGTCAAACATTTTAAGTCGCTGGACGATTTTTCAATCGACTTTGAGCCAATGACTGTCTTGATTGGGCAAAATGGATCGGGTAAAACAACGGTGTTGCAGGCCTTGGATTTGATGGGAGCGTTTTTGCGAGGGGATGCCACCACTGATAACTTCATCTTGATAGCGGAAGCCACTGATTTGGAGACGATGGAATCCAAGTGTAACCATAGCTTTGCACCTTTTGCAAAGAAGATGAAGAATTTTGCAGCGCAACTCATTTGATGACCCAATTCTTCCGAAATTTACCTCATGCTAGGTCTTAAACTCAATACGGACCCCTTGTGGGTCAAAAATGTCGTCGAGGGGAATATCTCCGAGATTCTTACCGACCATGCTTATTGCGAGCAAAAGGCGGCGAGCCAAGCGATCACTTTGATGGTCACTTTTCCTGAGCACATGGAGCTGGTAAATCTGATGTGCGATCTCGCGCGAGAGGAGATGTCGCATTTCAAGATGGTGCATCAACTCATCTACAAGCGCGGCTTTGTCTTTGGGCGCAAGCGCAAAGACGATTATGTGAATGAGCTGTCTAAGTTTATTCGCAAGGGAGGCGACCGCGAAACGCTGCTGCTCGACCGACTCTTGTTTTCGGCAATGATCGAGGCAAGGTCATGCGAGCGGTTCAAGGTCTTGCATGACCATATCGGCGATGTCGAGTTGGCGCAGTTTTATTATGACTTGATGGCTTCTGAGGCGCGGCACTATGCGACCTTCATCAGACTAGCCAAACAATACATCGACCCTGCCAAGGTCGAGGCGCGTTGGGAGGAAATGCTGGTGTTTGAGGCCGACGTGATCTCGCGCTATGGCTCCCAAGAGCGCATCCACGGGTAGTCTCTACCTACGAATGGTAAGCACAAGGTCTGCGCCCAAATTGTTTTTGGGTGGCATTCAATTCATATGAGTATGTAACAATCTAGGGGAGACCAACAAAAATCGCTGAGTCCGAGGCCTCGGGCCGAAGGACGATCGACCGTTTGCCTCCGGCCTAAAACGCTCAAAATCGGCGATTTCGGTTGATTCCGCCGGAGGCAAACGGTCTAAGCCCTGCGGCAGGATGCCACGGTCTCCCCCAATTTATTACACACTCAATTCATATCAAGCATGGATTCACCTATTTCCAGACACGGTCCACAAGCACTGAGACCTCGTCGGCGACCGTGATTTTGGCGTGGTAGTAGAGCATGGCAGGGCCAGTTGTGGCTTTGAAAATCCCGTCGGTTTGGAGTTCGCCATCGAGCGGGCTCGTGACATCAAAACACTCGTCGATCGGGCCCGTGCAGGCAAGGACTTCTGCAATGGGGGAAGTGGTGTATTTTTTCTTGACAGCCTCGGCGATCGCCGCATTGATCTCGTCCTTACGGGTTTCGCAACTGGCAATGAATTCAGCGGTTTTGTTCCAGCGCGTTCCCACGAGTGCGGGTTGTGAACGCTCTATGCTGGAGACTGCAAGTTTCATGCAATCATTCCATACATCCCCAAAGATGGCCGTTGGGCCGAGATGGCGACTTTTTCCATCCTCCAACATCATGATTCCAGGCTGTATTTTCTTGATCTTCCAAGTTGAGTCGGCCAAAAACAGCAGGTCAAAGTCCAGCATCGTCACGCTGCCTGGTGTTTTGTAGAGACATTCAGACAGGTCGTAGGTATGCCAAACGGGATGGTGCTTGCTGCCTGGATACTCAGGGTCAAAACGGATGGCGTAAGGCAGAAGCTTGTTGCCCGTATTGTTCACGCTCAGGTTGGGTTCAAGGTCCCAAACCTTGTTGAATTTATTCAGCCCAAACCAGCTCAATTCTTGTTTTTGGAGTGCCTCGTAGCTTTTTATCCACGGGTCGGGGTTGTTTTTCAAGAATCCTTGGATGGATTTGGCGAGGGCAGCAGGCTCTGGCCGCACAACTTGTGCCAGCGCTGCAGTTGCCAAGAGGAGGGTGAGTAGGCCAATGCCGAGGAGGGACTTCATGCTTTTTTGGAGAGTTATCAACCACATTTCATGCCAGATACAAAAGCAAAGCCGACCTGCGAAGCGATTCGGAGGTCGGCTGTGAGGCAGAGATGCCTTATTTTGTGCTATCGGCTGGGATCAGGTGAAAGACCCATGTCGCGGTGTCGGTGACGTCGCGAAACCATAGCTGTTTTTCCATGAGGCGCAAGATGGTGACCGTCTTGCGGTCAGGATCGACGGCTGGCACGCTGTAGAGAAAGCGCATTTCTTTCTCATCATTGACAAAATCCCAGAAGCCGTTTTGCTCGACGACCGAGTCACGGTCATCAAGATCGGAGATCAGGATACGCCCGTCCTCACGGATGTCGAGCTTCCAGTCTGCGTACCAAGCCGATGCATCAACGTTGTCGCGGTAGGCATATTCGGCTTTCCAAGTATTGATCGCGCGTTCGCGCTTTGTGCGGAAACTCATCGCGGGGCCATCTTCATAGTCGTCACATCCGACCAACAGCATACCCATAAGGATGGCGACAAGACCCAAGTGAAAAGCGATTTTCTTCATATCAGACATTGTAGGCACATGGCCGAATTGCATTTCAAGGCTGTAATTTAGGAAGAATTTGGAATTGTTCGCGGAAAAAATGGCAGACAGCAAAATGGCGACACCCAAAGAAAAAATCCCGTAATTGGTGATGTCGCCTCTATTGGCCGTTCAAAGACGTTTTATGCAAGGGAAACAACATTTCGTGCTGGCTGTATTGGCAGCTTTTTTCTTCACCTCCTGTAACTCCACATCGAGCGACGCTTCCAAGATGTCGCTTCCCGACACGACGGCGACTGCGCCGATCGCAAATGAGGCCATCGTCGATGATGACGCAGTCACAGCGAGAACTGGCAATGACCAATCCCTCCCAGCAACAGCCGAGGAGTCTGGATGGGCGGCGACCTACGCAGGCAAATTGGATGGCAAACTCGATGCAAGTTTGGATTTGTACGGATTGGGAGACGTGGTGCGGGGCACTATCACCTATAAGAAATCGGGCAAGCCGATCATGGTGCTGGGCAGCTTTAGGACCGACGGCACCTTCTTCTTGCGTGAATACCAACCCGACGGCAATGTAACGGGCGTGATTTCGGGCACGGAAAAATCCAAAAAGCTGATCGGCAGCTGGTATGCGCCTGGTACCGACAAGGAATTGAAGCTCGACTTTGACGTCGTGACAGTGCAAGAAGAAGGTACGGTCACGTGGCCCTATAGTGCCAAGGGCATTTCGGGGGAATATGGCTACCATTTTGGGAAGGAAGGCCCCTCGGGTGTGCTCATCGCCAAGCAAGTCGGCGACAAAGTGCGTTTTTCCATCGACTGTGTCACTGGTGCACCTGGACACAATATGGCAATGGTCGATGCAGCTGAAGCTCCTCTCATTGAGACGGGGCTTCACTACAAGGTGCCCGAACTTGATTGTGAATTTCAAATCCAATTTTTTGATGGCTTCGCTGTTGTGACCTTCGTCGATGAAAAATATGATTGCGAGTTTGGGCACAATGCGAGCATCGAAGGGGAATTCGTAAAATTGAAGTAGAAACCTGCTCACGCACAATTGATTCACTATCCCCACTTTGAAAAAATCATCCTTTACCCCAAATTTCCATAACATGAAGAAATTGTTGATCGTGAGCATGATGGCATTGGCAATCGTGGCTTGCAACAAGTCCAGGCCAACTGCAACTGATGCCGCATCTGCTGACGATGGCGCGCCTTCCAAAGAAAATCGATCGGGCAATGCAGAAGCAGATGGTGGCAATGCAGGTGATGAGACGCAGCCGAATACCATGGCCTTTGCGGCATCTGAAGGGCGGGCCAGCACCTATGCAGGCAAAATCGGCGGCAAGATCGAAGCCACACTCATGCTTCATCGCTTAGGAAGCGTGGCGCGTGGCACGATGACCTATAAGAGCAGCGGCAAGCCGATTGCCGTGCTCGGGAAGGTCGAGGAGGATGGCACATTTTTCCTGCGTGAGTATCTGCCCGATGGCTTGGTCACAGGGGTGATGATGGGGCATATGAAGGGCGACAAACTCAGCGGCACTTGGAACGGCACTGCCAAAGAGAACGATTTGCAAATGGAAATGACACGTACGCAAATGGAGTCCGATGAAGATTGGCCCTATTTCCCCTTGACGGCATCGACTGCAGGCGAATACGGCTACCACTACCCCGCGATGGCTGGCAACGCCGGCGCAGCGGGAGGCATCATCCTGAAGCACAAAGATGAACGGTGGACCTTTTCCATCGATTGCGTCACAGGCCCTCCCGGCTACCGCACAGCCTCGATCGAGGAGACCGAGGCCGAGGTTGTTGGCGACATGGAGATTCACCATACCCTTGCAGATGGTGACTGCCAGTTTGTGATTCGGTTTTTTGATGGTTTTGCTGTGGTGGAGCATGTCGGCGAGCACTACGACTGTGGTTTTGGCATGGGCGCTGGGATCGAAGGAGAATATCTAAAATTGCGATAGCCAAGATTCGGGATGGATTTCTCGCGGCTTTGGAGTCGATTTTTCCCTATTTTCGCCAGAATGGGAAAAAGAATATTGTCTGCATGGCTTCCACTGATGTTTCTCCTACTCGTCGGCTGCACGGGTGGGCGTATGCTCGTGTACAACTTCAGTGACATCAAGGACCACAAGCGCTTCCAAGCGCATGCGATGCCTGCATCAGCGCAGCCATTTCATTTTGGGCAGGGCGATTCCGCAGCTTTTCAGAAGAAAGACGTACGCATCACCTATGAAAACCATAGCCTGCGGCTCGACAGCATTCTCAAAAAGACAAATACCGTCGCCTTTCTCATCATCCAGCACGACGCGATTCTCTATGAACGCTATGTCGGGAAATACACCGAGAGCAGCCTTGTGGCTTCATTTTCCATGGCCAAGTCATATACTTCGGCATTGGTCGGCTGTGCATTGGCCGAGGGAAAGATCAAAAGCATTGAGGACAAAATGGTCGATTATCTCCCCGAGCTCAAGGGCAAGGACCTCGACGACGTGAAAATCAGGCATTTGCTTCAGATGACCTCTGGCATTCACCACGAGGAAAACTACTACAACCCCTTTGCAGGCGTCGCCCGCTTGTACTATGGCCGCAACTTGCACAAGCAGATCACCAAGATCCGCAAAGACATGCCCGCTGGCCACTATTTCAAATACAAAAGTGTAAATACGCAAATCCTCGGCGAGATCGTCGTGCGCGTGACAGGCAAGTCGCTTGCAGACTATATGCAGGAGAAGATTTGGGGGCCGATGGGTACTGAATACCCTGCGTCATGGAGCATCGACAACAAAAAGAGCGACATGGAAAAGGCATTTGCGAGCATCAATGCCACCGCGCGTGACTTTGCAAAGTTTGGGAGGCTCTACTTGCACAAAGGCAATTGGGACGGCAAGCAGTTGCTCCCAGCAGCCTGGGTCACAGAGAGCACCAAGGTCGATGCGGCAGACGGTTCCATCTGGCCCTATCAGTACCAGTGGTGGCTGCCGAGCAAGGAGGGTGACTATATGGCCAATGGCCACCTAGGTCAATATATCTATGTGAATCCGGCCAAGGATCTCGTGGTCGTGCGCCTCGGAAAAAATGAAGGTGACGCAAATTGGGGTCAAGCATTCATGGAAATCGCCAGACAATTGTAATTTGCGCCCAAGATGAAGATCAGTGCCTATATCAAGCTCTTGCGGCCCCACCAATATTTGAAGAATGTCTTCATTCTTTCGCCGCTTTTTTTCGCATTCAAATTCAAGGACTTGCACCTGCTGGGACGCGTGGGGTTGGTCACGCTCTTTTTCTGCTTCGTTGCCAGTGCGATCTACGTGCTCAACGATTATTTTGACATCGAGGCCGACCGCAATCACCCGACCAAAAAAGATCGCCCCTTGGCCTCTGGCGCTGTGCCAGTCTCGCACGGCTTGGCGATGATGGTCATATTTGCCGTGATCGGTTGTGTGGGAATCTACATGGTGAGCCCCGTGGCCCTGTGGCTGACCCTGGTCTATATGGTCAACAATTTATTCTACTCTTTTAGACTCAAGCACATTCCGATCCTAGACATCACCTTGCTGAGCATCGGTTTTGTGCTACGCTTATATATAGGTTCCGCAGCAGGCGAGGGAGAATTGCCGCTGTCGATGTGGATCGTGCTGATCACATTTTTGCTGGCCTTGTTTTTGGCATTGGCAAAACGGCGCGACGACGTCTTGCTCAATGCCGAGGGCAAAAAAGTGCGCAAAGCCATTGATGGCTACAACCTAGAATTCATCAACGGTGCTATGATGGTCATGGCTTCGGTCGTGATCGTGAGCTACATTTCCTATTGTATTTCAGAGGATGTGATTCACCGGCTCAAGACCGACAAGTTGT
This sequence comes from Bacteroidota bacterium, assembly GCA_031415375.1. Taxonomy (GTDB): domain Bacteria; phylum Bacteroidota; class Bacteroidia; order J057; family JADKCL01; genus JADKCL01. The sequence goes on from JANORP010000020.1 coordinate 9,756, forward strand.
ATTTCACGGTGATTTTTGTCGTACTTTTCTTTTTGAGGTACATGCAGATCACATTTGTCGAGCAAAAGAGCGGCAGTCCGACCAAAATTGTCTTGAAAGACCTTTTCCTCCAATTGGTTGCATTGGGCTGGATTGTGAGCTTTGTCCTGTTGGTTCCCGAGGCCCATCACCTCATTCTTGGAAATTTTGTCACCATCCCTGATCTGCCGCCAGCTTCTCTACCGCAATGATCCCGCTCAGGCAGGCTCCCGGGATGCCCTGCCCAGGATAGGTGCTGTCCCCGCAGATATAAGCCGAATCGCCATCTAGCCGCGCGTCCTTCATTTGCCATGGCCTAATGTCGCGGTACTGTGGGTAGCCCCCCACAAAGCCAAATGCACGCCCCGTCCATTTTTCCCAAGATTTTTGTGTCGAGGAATGCTGGTACAGGATGCCGGCCCGGTCCAGCAGACCTTTTTCCTCCAAGATCGTGACGATGCGCGCCTCGATGCGCTCCTTGTGATGCACGGTCTGCAATTGAGGCTGGGCGATGTGGGTACTGATCGCTGCCACACACTGGTCGGGTTGGCAACGCAGCGGGTCAGCAGGATGGCTCAAACTCACAAAAATCGAACTGGCCTCAATCTCAGGCAGCAATTGATCGAGTAGGATTTGATGGTGAATGATTTTGGAGTCATTGCTGCGCTTGAATGCGATGCCCATGGAAAAGGCGCTCCAGAGCTTTTGGGGCGGCATGACCTTGTCGGCACAGCGTTTCTGCGTGGCAGCGTCCATGAGCGGCAGGGTATTGTTGAGGGGGATCGCAGAGACCACGTGCCGACAAAACAAGGTCGGTTGCTTGTGGATATGGACCGCATAGCCCTTGGTCAGGTGCTCGATGCGGGTGACCCGCTGCCGCAAGTGTACGTGTCCCGTATGGGCCTCGATATAGTTTACGATGGGCTGTACCAAGTTGAGCATGCCGCCTGGCACATAATAATTGCCATAGTTGGTGTAGCAGAGCGCAGCGGCCCCAAAAAGGGCATTGACCTCTGGCGCATGATTCTGAGCCGAGATGAGCAACTGCGCATCGACAAATCGCCTAAAGGACGCGTGCGCATGCAGGCCATGCTTGCGCAGCAGGTCTTCGGTGGTCTGGAAGACATGCGGTAGCATGCTCAGCTGCCCGAGCGTGGCCTTGCGCGCGAGGGATAGCAAGTCGCCTAGGCTCGTAGGCGGGAAGCGCAGTTGCTGTGAAGATGTGCGCCACACCATTTGACTTAGGCCATGACACTGCTCCCAAAACCCGCGTTGCCCGGCTACCCCAAAGATGCGCTCTGCCTCGGTGATCCAAGCCGCGAGGTCCTCGTGGCGTGTGACCACCTGCCCGTCGGGCAGGTGTACCTGCATCGGCGTCTCCAGCCTCATCGTTTCGATCTTGATACCCGTCTCATCGAGCAAGTGCCGCAAAGGCATGCCCGTATCCAAACCGACCAGGGTCGTCGCGCCTGCCTCAAATGTGAATCCATGCCGTGGATAAGAACTCGCGCAACCACCCGGCAACCAATTCTGCTCCAAGACACAGACCTTTTGACCACGTTTGCTCAGCAAAGCCGCAGCTGCGAGGCCTGCAATCCCCGCACCAATCACAACTACATCTTGGAACTCTGACATCTTTTGTTTAATTTTTTACCCTCGGAACTAAAACAAAAACTTTTGCGTATTGTTGAATGCTTAGATGAAGAAAGTCACTGTTTCCAGAAAATCTCACTTCAATGCAGCACATCGGTTGCACAATGCCACATGGACCGAAGAAAAAAACCGGGAAGTGTTTGGCAAATGCAATCGCCCCAACTATCATGGGCACAATTATGATCTGATCGTCAAGGTCAGTGGTGTCATCGACCCTGAAACGGGCTATGTTGTAGATATGAAGTGGTTGGCAGATTTGATCGACGAGCTTATCGTCGAGCGCTTCGACCACCAAAATTTGAATCTGGATACAGTCGAATTTAAGAACCTCAATCCCACAGCCGAGAATATCGCGGTAGTGGTCTGGGATTTGCTTCGTCCATATATCGATTTGGACAAGACTTTGAAGGTAGAACTTTATGAAACGGAACGAAACTTTGTTGAGTACAGCGGAGAATGAGCGGATGTCACCTGAGGAGCTCGGGGACATGCACGTCGGGACAGCCTTTGAAACGCCTTTGCGGCCAGATGCTTTTGAGCGTGACGATGCGCTCAAAATCGAGCTCATAGCCAAGCATTTCAAGGAAATCATGCAAATCTTGGGATTGGATCTCGAGGATGACAGTCTCAAAGGCACGCCTTTGCGTGTAGCCAAGATGTATGTCAATGAGATCTTTAGAGGCCTCAACCCTGACAATGCGCCCGAGATCAAACTCTTCGACAACAAGTACCAATACAATGAAATGCTGGTGGAGAGAAATATACCCTTCATCTCCAATTGTGAACACCATTTTGTGCCGATCGTCGGGAAGGCGCATTGCGCATACATCTCCAATGGGATGGTCGTGGGCCTGAGCAAAATCAACCGCATCGTCGAGCACTATGCCCACCGGCCGCAGGTGCAAGAGCGGATGACAATGCAAATCGCCAACCACCTGAAAGAGGCCTTGGGTACTGAGGATGTGGCGATTTTGATTGAGGCAGAGCACATGTGTGTGAGCATGCGCGGGGTGGAGCACGCGGGGGTGGTCACGATCACAAGTGAATATGGCGGGAAGTTCAAAGAAGAGGGAGCTCGCATGGAGTTTCTACGCATCATTAAGTCCTGAACCGCACATCATACAAGGATTTTGAAGGGGAACTAGGCAACGCGAGGCTGGGTTCCCCTTCTTCATTTTTTGCATCTGCCTAGATTTCAAAAGATTGCTGTTCTGTTCGTCGATATGGATCAACGGTTCATCAATTTTTTTGAAGGCTAAATCGATTTATCCGCACCACGGATCACATGATTCTCTATCTTGGCATCGGAATTATTCAAGGAGCTGCCCTAGCACGGAATTAATAGTCGAGAAGAGCTTTGAACAGGTTGCTAAAACTTAAGCATTGCCCACAAGAGGCTGCAATTTGGAACTGTCTGCAAGGGATGAAAACGGATGCCTTGCGCTTCAAGCGTCAGTTTCGCATTGGACCCTATGTGGTGGATTTTTGCTGCCCGACGATGAAGTTGATCCTGGAGGTCAATCGGAATCCAAACCCAATCACGCCGCCCGATGCCTATGACCAAATGCGTGTGAGCTATTTTGAGGCTGCGGGTTACAACGTGATGCAATTTGCAGAAGATGAGGTCAAGGAACATGCAGATCGCATTGTTGCGACCATCAGGAGTTGCATCGCAAATTCTCACCCGACCAACTAGTCGTTGATTTTTGGGCTTGGATGGCTGGGAAGTTCGTTTTTTTAGTGTGCCTGTAGCATTTGCTCAAAGAGTTTACTATTCGTAGCCGCTATTGCTACATTCATCTTGGCACAAGCATTATCTTGTAGCCTGAATTATAGAGCGCAGACTGCTGCCAACCCACTGAGCTTGGGTTTCGATCAGCTGATCGTTGGATGATAGCACGCTCACAATCGCTTTGTTTACCCCCGATTTTAATGGATGCAGTTCGTGCCGACAGGCTCCCTATCGCTTGGAGGTCACGTTCACGACCCTTGGCAGCCTGTTTTCTGGGCCTCGCTTCATAGCGGACCTCGCTAAGACATGCAGATTGCGCAGGTCTTGCGAGCAGGGCGGCGGGACGTAAATGCAGTCGCTGCCGTGAAAGAAAAATCAAACTATTTCATGTTTTTTGGAACATCGTATTTTTTTTTGTTCTGCATAGTTTAGATCTGGTTTTTGTCTAAAATGGCTCTAATTCAATGATTTTTGCAATACGGAAGCTTTTCAGCTCATCTTTTTCAGCTCTTCGCAAGCGCCGCCATGAAATATTTTTGTTGTAAGATTTGGAATGTATTGAACGATTGTATTATATTTGCATGAAAGATTTTTACTTCAAAGTATATGAAAAAGCCACATCTAGTACTGTTCTCCCTTTTGATCGCGCTAGTGACCTTCGGGTGCCAGCCAGAAGGGGTCTCGCCAGCAGGTTCCTCAAAGACAATCGCAGGCACCTATTCACCTATCCCCCGTCCTGATGCTCCTTGTGGCCAATCTGCTTTTTCGCAAATGAAGGATGGTGCAGCAAATTTTGGCACCGTGGAAATCTTGAACACCACCACCGACATCTACCTTATTTTGGATCTTAATCCGCTCAAGTTTGTCGAGGAAATCAAAGTGTTTAGCGGCAATGCCAGCAACCTTGCCATGAACCTTGACGGTAGCATCAATGTGAATGCGTTCAACAACCAGCCCTCGATTACTGCCCCGCTCAATGATTATACGATGATGTTGCCCCTACCAAGCAGGTGTACCGATATCATCATCTGGGCACGCATTACGACACGCAGCCCGATGGGCTCACTCATCGCCACCAACTACGCTTGGATGATGGGCTCCAGCGTGGCAAACGGATACAAAGTGAATTACTGTCCTGGCCAATGTGCCGTCACCGACCCTAAGGTCCAAAACTTGAACTAAGGAACTTCTTGGAATTTCATTCCTTAAGGCTTCGCAAAAAAATCAACAACTTAAGAGATCAAGAAAAGGGCGACACCATGGTGTCGCCCTTTTTCTTGATCTCTTATTATCTTCCGAGGAATTTTTGAATGACAATTTTCAAGAGCAGCAACTGGACTCAATCGAAGTGCAGCTTCTTTTTCTCGACGGGGCTGGAGTTCTTGTGGGCGGCCTTGGACAGCTGCCGTTCCATCTTGGCAGAGGTGAGCCCATCTTCGCGTTTGTTTTTGAGCTTGGGTTTGTAGTTGCCAGTCCCAGCGACGGCAGGGCAATCGGTGCGCCCAAAGGTCCTCCGTGTGCCCCGTGAGGCACTATTGCCAGTGCCATCGACACCCGGGCAATAGGATTTGCAGGCAGTCAAGCCGACATTGGAAAGCATGAGCAGGGCAGCAATCAGCGAAAACGGGGACCAACGGAAATTCATATTCTAGATTTGGCAATGAAATTAAGCATTTTCAGCATTTTGAAAACTGCAATTTGGTTTATGGTGCGGCTAGCTCAGGAACCTCACCTTTGAATATGAGGTACGACAGTGCCGCTTCATAGTTCCATTCCTCGACATGATCGGCTGCCAGCGGCGTTTCCACATGCCGCTTTGCCACAGCGAGGGGGTCACGCGCCCAAGCCTTGCCTGGCCAGAGCAAGTGTGCGACGCCACCCTTATATGCTTTGGCTTGGTCGTAGGCGAGCAGTTGAGGGACTTGGGGGGCCAGCAATGTGGCCATGCCATACGCAAGGATCGGCAGGAGCAAGCCCATTGGAACCAGCCAATTCAGCCTAGGATTGCCCTTTGCGAGCCAGCTCTCCAATGCCAAGCCGCAGGGCAGCACGAGGATGAGATAGGGGATCAAGTAAAAAACGTGGTTGTCATTCACGGAATACTTGACCGCAAATGCCATGAAGGGCAGCAACAGGATCGACAACCAAATCGACAGTGACCGATGCTGCAGCCAAAGCCTGCGCCATCCTGCTCCGATGACCAGCAAGCCCAGGTGAAAATTGTAGAGCAGCATCGCCACAGCTAGGGCGAATCCGAGGAGCAAGGCTTTGAGATCCACCCCGAGCAAAGCGCTTTGAAATTTTGATTCGAAAAAAACCGACTGCAAATCATTGAGTTGCGTGAAGATCGGCAAGATGAAAAGTATGCTCATCAAGGCCATCCAAGGTAGCATGCCGAGGATCCTTTGTTTCACCGTGAGCGCATTGGGCCACCAGAGGTAGGCCATCAAAAAAGGAAGGCTCAAAATATGCTGGATATGGGTGAGGGTTCCGATTCCCACCATTGTGCTTACCAGTAGATAGTTGCGGCGTTTGTCGCAGATAAGATCCTGAATCGCCGCCCAAAAATAGCTGGCGAAGATCAGATTGTTGAAGGCATAAACCTCGATGATTTCGGTCTGCTGCCAAAAGGTAAATGCAAGCCCCAAGACGATCACCGACAAGGTGGCCACACCCGGCCGCTGCGGTGAGAGCAGTTTTGAGCTGCGATAGACCATGTACAGGGTGCCCATAGTACATGATATGGAAAACAGGGTGAGCACCAAGACAGCAGGTAAAAAGAAGAAGATGCGCACCAAGACATGCTGCAAATTGTTGTACAGCAAGTGGCTCGTCGCGTTGGTGGCCCAATCAAATCCTGTCTCGGCAGCATACAAGAAACCCATGCCATCGTTGAAGCCCGCATAAGGGTTGCGTTGGAGCAAATAGATCAATGCCAATAAGCCAAAGACCAACCCAGGAAGCCATTTTTGATCCCAGACCGATTTGGAGGCATTGATTTCGTTGGAAGATGACATGGGAATATTCTTCCCCAAAGATACATGATATTCCCAAAGCTCGGTTTGCTTCAGTTTGTAGGTACACGCAGGGCCTCGTGGTCACTTGCATTGGAAGGATCGCCAATGCTACGTTCATATTAAAATTTATTTCCGATCCGCCTTCCTAAGTGGAAATGCGTAATTTGCCCATCCTAAGGCAGGAAAGGCTTATGAAACCCATTAAATTTGGAACCGATGGATGGCGTGCCATCATCGCAGAAGATTATACCTTCGACAATCTCACGCGTGTCACCGAAGGCATGGCGAGTTGGCTCAAAGCCAGCTTTGAGAAACCCAGTGTGATGATCGGCTACGATTGCCGATTCAATGGACCCCTGTTTAGCAACCTGGTTGCTCGGGTCATGGCTGCGCACGGCATTCAGGTTTTTGTCGCGCAGCGCTTTGTGAGCACGCCGATGGTATCGCTAGCCGTTCACAAGCGGCAAGTAAGTGCCGGGATTGTCATCACCGCGAGTCACAACCCCCCCGAGTACAATGGCTTCAAAATCAAAGGGGAATTTGGTGGGCCAGCATTGCCCGACACCGTCGCCGACGTCGAGGCACGCATCCCTGATACACCTGGGATTTACCCCCTCAGCTTTACCGAGCTGGAGGACCAGGGTTTGATCCAGCATTTCGATATGGAATCGCTGTACCTGAACCACATCCGCGAAAATTTTGACCTACCCTTGATCCACAACGCTGGCATCAAAATCGGTTATGACGCCATGTATGGCGCCGGGCAGCGGGCCTTCAGAAAGCTATTTCCCGAGGCCACGATGTTGCATGCAGAGTTCAATCCCTCGTTTCTGGGGACAGCACCGGAACCGATCGAGAAAAATCTCGGCGAATTCCAATCCCTCATTCGCGCAGCGGGACTCGACTATGGCCTCGCAACAGATGGCGACGCCGACCGTATCGGTCTGCTCGATGAAAATGGCGTGTTTGTCGATAGCCACCACATTATTTTGTTGCTGATCCACTACCTGCACAAAGTCAAGGGGCTGGAGGGGAAAATAGTCTATACATTTTCCGTGACGCCCAAGGTCGATAAACTCGCTCGTCTTTACAATCTCCCCGTCGAGTGTACCAAGGTCGGGTTCAAATACATCTGCGAGATCATGCTCAATGAGCAGGTGCTCGTCGGCGGTGAGGAATCGGGTGGCATCGCCATCGCGGGCCACGTCCCTGAGCGAGACGGCATTTACATCGGGCTCACCATTTTGGAAATGATGGCACGCTCAGGCAAGAGACTGACCGAATTGGTGCAGGAAATTTATGATATCGTGGGGCCCTTCAATTTCCAGCGGCGGGATTTGCACTTGGCTGAAGCGGAGAAGAATGCCATCGTGCAGCGCCTCAAAACGGATCCCTATACGCAGTTTGGGGATTACAAAGTCCTCGTCACCCAAGATTTGGATGGCTATAAATTTGATTTCGCAGATGAGCAGTGGGTGATGATACGCCCATCGGGTACCGAGCCAGTCTTGCGCATCTATGCCGAAAGCAGCACACGAGCAGGTGCTGAGGCTATTTTGGACGTCGTGATCGCAACCATCCGCAGTTGATGACAGGGGCTGCATATTCTAGATTTTTGGGGTTCGCATTGCTAGCCTTGAGCCTCCTTGCAGGCAGTTTGATGCATGCACAATCGGCCTTGCCTTACAATTGGCGGCCGGTCAAGCATGAATTTCGCCATGGCGATTCAGCATTTTGCTTGGCCGACACCGCCGTCAATAAGAAGCGTGTGTTGGCCGTTTCGGCGACCACCTTGGGTGGATATGGACTTGCTTATGCAGGCTTGGCATACACTTGGTACCGAGATTTCCCAAGCACCAAATTCCATTTTTTCAACGACAACCACGAGTGGGCGCAAGTCGATAAGGTCGGCCACTTTTTGGGCGGATACAGCGGTGCGCGCGGCATGATCGGGCTCTTCAAGTGGAGCGGAATGAACCGTAAAAAATCTGCCTTGTATGGCGGATTGATCGGTGGTTTGGCCATGGTGCCACTCGAGCTGCTCGATGGATTTGCCACGAGTTGGGGTGCCTCTTGGGGGGATATTGTCGCCGATGTCGGTGGTGGGGCACTTGCATTTGGCAATGAAATGTTGTGGGCAGAGCAGCGCATACAGGTAAAGATCTCCTATCATCCTACAGGTTATGCGATTGCACGGCCAGACCTCTTTGGCGACAAATACACCAGATACCTCAAGGACTACAATGGGCACACAGGCTGGCTCACTTTCAGGGTACATTCCTTTTTGCCAGAGTCCAAATTCAAATCTAAATATCCCCGATGGCTCAACCTCGCCGTCGGCTATGGGGCCAACGGCCTCCTCGGGGGGTATGACAATGGCATCACGCCCGCCATTCGCGAGCGAGAATACCGTCAATACTACCTCGGCTTGGACTTGGATCTGTCTGCCATTCCCACCCGCTATGGCGGTGTGCGATTGCTCCTAGACATTCTCGATTGCGTGCACCTCCCCAGCCCAACAATGGAGTACAATAGCAAATTTGGGTTCAAGTGGCATTGGTTGTACATGTGATCTTGTAGCTAGACTGACCTTCTCGACAAATCTTCACTCCAAATGTAAAATATATCACAAACAGGATGAATATCCCTCAAAATTGTGATGTATTTTTATTTTTTGGCTAGGTTTGGTGATAATTATGAATATATTTGACTCTGGATCAATCAGCATCCATGGTGACGCGGTCATTTTCCAATGTCCAAGGAAGCCTATCATTTGTCTATTATTCATTGTTCATCATTCATCCCCATGTGTGGCATCGTAGGTGTATTTGATTTAAAAAACAGCGGCGAAGAGCTGCGTCCCCAAGTATTGGAAATGGCGCGACGCATCAGGCATCGCGGACCAGATTGGTCGGGGATGTTTTGTACCGACAAGGCGATTTTGGCTCACGAGCGCTTGGCGATCGTCGATCCCAAATCGGGCAGGCAGCCCTTGTTTAGCCAAGACCGCAACATCGTCTTGGCAGTGAATGGCGAAATCTACAATCACCAGTCCATACGGGCTCAGTATGAAGGCCGCCACACGTTTCTCACACAGAGCGATTGCGAGGTGATCATTGCTTTGTACCAAGAAAAAGGTGCTGATTTCTTGGAGGATTTGAACGGTATTTTTGCCTTTGCCCTCTACGACCAAGCACAGGATCGTTACCTCATTGCCCGTGACCATATGGGTATCATCCCCCTGTACATTGGCTGGGATGCCAAGGGCAATTTTTATGTCGCCTCAGAACTCAAAGCGCTCGAAGGAGTTTGCCGCAAGATCGAGGAATTCAAGCCTGGACACTATCTCGACAGTACCATCGGCGAAATGCGCCCATGGTACCAGCGAGATTGGCGGCAATATGCCGCCGTGCAAGCCAATGAAAGCGACATTGCCACCCTGCGGGAGGCATTTGAAGCCGCCGTGCACCGGCAGCTCATGTCAGACGTGCCCTATGGCGTCCTCCTCTCCGGCGGATTGGACTCCTCCATCACCTCTGCCATTGCCAAGAAATATGCCGCGCGCCGCATCGAGTCGGGCGACACGCAGCAAGCTTGGTACCCGCAATTGCACAGCTTTGCCGTGGGATTGGAGGGCTCGCCCGACTTGGCCGCTGCACGCGTAGTGGCCGACCATATCGGCTCGATCCACCACGAGGTGCATTTCACTGTGCAGGAGGGGATGGACGCTATCCGCGATGTGATCTATCACCTGGAAACCTATGACGTCACGACCGTGCGTGCCAGCACACCCATGTACCTGCTCGCGCGCGTGATCAAGTCCATGGGTATCAAGATGGTGCTCTCAGGTGAGGGGGCAGATGAGCTTTTTGGCGGATACCTCTATTTCCACAAAGCACCCAATGCTGAGGCATTTCACGAGGAGACCGTGCGCAAGCTGGGCAAGTTGCATTTGTATGATTGTTTGCGTGCCAACAAATCCCTCGCTGCCTGGGGCATCGAGGGACGGGTGCCATTTCTCGACAAGGAATTCATGGATGTAGCCATGACCCTGAACCCCGCCGACAAAATGGCGGGGCAAGGCAAGATCGAGAAATGGATTTTGCGCAAGGCTTTTGAGGATTACCTGCCTGCAAGCATTGCTTGGCGCCAAAAAGAGCAATTCTCAGACGGTGTGGGCTATGGTTGGATCGACTCGCTAAAGAAGATGACCGCCGAGCAAGTGAGCGACAACGATTTGGCGACTGCCAGCTATCGTTTCCCCATACATCCGCCTATGTCCAAAGAAGAATATTTCTACCGCAGCATCTTCACCGAGCATTTCCCGAGCGACTCGGCCGCCCTTTGCGTGCCCTCCGTGAAATCTGTAGCTTGCAGTACGCCCGAGGCTTTGGCTTGGGACGCTTCTTTTCAAAACATGAACGATCCGTCTGGTCGTGCTGTCAAAAGCGTACATTCTCAAGCATATTGAGGAATGAGGCTTCGCTAGACATGTGCATCGCCCATAGCGTCTATGGGCGATGCGCATTTTGACAGCGGATTTTCTAGAAAATAGGGGCAAAAAAAAAGAGACCCGCAGGTCTCACATCTAAAGCCAAAAGAATGCGCGGTCAAATCACCGACACGCGCTTCAGCCTGGATTTCTCACCATTGGTGACTTCGATCATATAGATTCCTTTTGGGAATTTGCTGAGATCCAGTGAAATCTGCTTGTAGCCGCTGAAAGGGGAAATAGCTTCGGAATACATTTCTTGGCCGATCAAGCTATAGACTTTCAGTTGAAGCGATTGCGTCTCGCCAAAGGTTTCCATCGAAAGGGTAAGGGCACCTGAGGTCGGATTGGGATAGACTGAAAATTCTTTGAGCAAAGGGTTGGCATAAACCTCTTCAGTTACTGACGTTGGCAGGTGCGCGAAGGCGCTTACCGTCAGAAACATGAATGGGAGTATGTACAACAACTTTTTCATTTAGAATTCAGATCATATTGAATCGATACGTGAAAATATGCATTTAGTTTGGGATAAAAAAATATGGGCGAAAAAAAAAGGATAATTTTGTTGCGCAGCCTGCGCCATCGCTGTGACGGCCTTCGCCCGTCATGGAGGAAAGTCCGGACGGCATAGCGCATCTCGCTACCTAACAGGTAGGATCGGCTGTGAGGCTGAGACGGCAAGTGCAACAGAAAGTAAACCGCCAGGTTGTGAACCATGTCCTTGTGATGTGGGAAGCAGCAAGGTAAGGGTGAAAGGGTGGGGTAAGAGCCCACCAGTGTCGGTGGTGACATCGGCAGCTAGGTAAACCCCGGGAGCTGAAAGGCCATGTAAACCGGCGTTGTCGGCCATTGAGGGCAGCCCAGTCGCGCGAACGGCATAAGTGGTTGTCTGGCAGGCAGAAGGGTTGCGCGCCCAAGCCGGAGGGTAGGCCGATTGAGCTCATTGGTGACGATGAGCCTAGATAAATGATGGCGATCCGCCTCGGCGGAGACAAAATCCGGCTTATAAGGTTGTCTGGGGGCCCGCTTGCGGGCCCCTTGCCTTTCTCGCTGCACACGGTTGACATTCGCATTTTGATTTGATATCTTCACAAAGCCTTTTATGCAAGATGCAATGCACAATACTCCCCCAGAGCAGCTAGCCAAGTTTTTCGAGTTGTCGCCAGACTTGTTTGTCTTTTCCAACGCATCGGGAGACTACCGAATGCTCAATCCTGCTTGGGAGAGAATTTTGGGATACTCCTTAGAGGAGTTTATTCAAAAACCAACCTTGCATTATGTGCATCCCGATGATCTCCCAGAGACCATGCGCGTGCGGAAAGCTTTGGTCGAGGGCGCCGCTGTCGTCACTTTTGAAAACCGCTACCTCGCCAAGGATGGCTCTTGGAAGTGGCTGTCTTGGAACGCTGTCCCCCAGCCAGATGGGAGCATCTATGCCGTGGCGCGTGACATCAGCCTGCAAAAGGAAGATGAGAAAACCACGCAGCAGCTCTTGCGCAAACTTGAGCAGCGCAACCAAGAGCTCGATCAATTTGCCTACATCGTCTCCCATGACCTCAAATCGCCACTCAGGAGCATCATCAACCTCAGCGAATGGATCAAGGAGGATTTGGGAGATGCCCTCAAGCCGGAGGTCGCTGGGCAAATCACAATGCTCCAAGGCCGGGTCATGCGCATGCAACAATTGATCGAGGACCTGTTGAAGTATGCCAAGACTGGTCGTGGTGAAATGCCCTTGGAAACTGTGAATCTGAACCACTTGGTAGAGGAGGTCGTCGAAGGGCAGGCGCGTCCAGTGGGATTTCAGATATTGGTGCCAAAGCCGCTGACCCAGATCGCTGGGCGCACAATCGAGCTGTATCAATTGTTTCAAAATCTCATTGGCAATGCCGTGAAATACCGCGCGGCCGACGAGGGGATGGTATCGATCACCCAGCAAGAGGAAGGTAATTTTTGGCTATTCAAAGTTCAAGACGACGGTATCGGCATTGACCCCAAGCATCACAAGCGCGTCTTTCAAGTGTTTCAACGCCTCGCTAGCTCTGAGGAAATCGAGGGAACAGGCATAGGACTGGCCCTGGTCCAAAAAATTGTCGAGGCCATGGGAGGCAGTATCAGTCTCCAATCGCAAGAAGGTAAGGGCAGTACCTTTCTTTTCACTTGGCCCAAATAGTTCTGTAGCGAATTTTTTTGGGCGGAATTTCCTTCGAGCGATGATTGGCTTACTTTCATCTTTCAATTCCCGCAGTTGATCGAAAAGGGCTTTTGGTTTCCAACATTCTATTCTTAATTGCTTTAATGGTAGCTTGGTAAAAAGGAATGGAAATGGGCGTTTTCACCAAAAAATTGCATATTCTGCACATTGAGGATGATGCCGTGGAAGTGATGAATCTGCAGCGCATCTTTCGGAAATTGGAAGTCCGACACGAGTTGCATGCCGCTACAAATGGAGAAGAGGCTCTGCGCAAGTTGCGTGAGACGCCAGCTTGGCACCCAGACTTGATTTTGCTCGACTTGCACATGCCACGCATGAATGGGCATGAATTTTTGCATGCGTTGCGTGCCGATGAAAACCTACAATCCATTGCCGTCTATGTGCTCACAAGCTCAGATTTGCCCCAAGACAATGAAAAGGCAAGCCAATACAAGGTCGCGAGCTATGTGGTCAAGCCTGGTACCCCAGCCCGGTACAATGAGGTGATCGAGCAATTGCTCTCGGTCTGGGAGACGACAAATTTCTTGGATTGAACAGTTTTGGCCACCTGGGGTTTCACAGATTTGTTTTCGTATTAGAAAATAGCGTTGTTGTCAGAGGCAAGCGATGGTCGATAATGATAGATGTACAAGCTCAATCATGGAGGAAAAAGCACGCATACTGATTATCGATGATGACATGGTCGATCGCCGTGCCATCTCGCGTGCTTTGCATGCCTCGGGGATGCCAGTCGATGTGAGTGAGGCTGCGAGCATTCAATCGGGGTGGGAGCGCATCGTGCAGGGACCATGGGATTGCGTATTCCTAGACTACCTCCTGCCAGGGGGGGATGGCCTAGATCTGCTCTTGCAGTTTAGGGAAGCTGGGCATCAAATGCCAATTGTGGTCGTGACGTCTCAGGGCGATGAAAAAATCGCCGTCGAGGTTATGAGGGCTGGGGGGAGCGACTATATTACCAAAAACCTTCTCAGTTCAGAGGCCGTTTCCAGCGTCGTGCGGCGTGTGATACGCACACACAACGTCGAATTTGAACGCTTGAAGACTGCACAGGCACTCGCTGATTCTGAGGCCCGCCTCGCAGAGGCTCAGCGCATCGCCGACATTGGCAGTTGGGAAATGGATGCGCACACATTGGAGGAATTTTGGACCAATCAGGTGTTTGTAATATTGGGCGAGCCAGATGGGGGCAACCGCAAGATGGGACGTCGCACCCTCAAGCACCATATTTTGCCCGAGGATACGGCTGCTTGTATCGCGGCCTACCAAGAGATCGTTTCGATCAAAGAGGCGCGCAAGGTCGATGTGCGCCTGCGCACGCTATCTGGCGCGATCAGGCAAGTCGAGTTGCAAGGGAAACCCGTCCTAGGGCTCGATGAACATGTGATCAAGATCATCGGCACCATTCAAGACATCACCCCGCGCAAGGAGATCGAGCAGGCGTTGCGGGAGGCCAAAGACCTCGCCGAGCGCAATTCCAAAGCCAAGGAAGAGTTTCTCGCCAACATGAGCCATGAAATTCGCACCCCGATGAACGCCATTTTGGGCTTCGCAAAATTGTTGCAAGACAGCCCAATGGATTCATTGCAACAAGAGTATCTGCATGCGATCAACAGCTCAGGAGAGGGGCTGTTGGCGATCATCAACGATATCCTGGACTTGTCCAAGATCGAGGCAGGCAAGATGACCTTTGAAGCACAGCCATTTTCGATCGCAATGCTGTTGCAATCACTCAAAGACCTATTTGCCCCCATCGTCAAAGAAAAGGATCTTGTCCTCACTGCGATGGTAGGCCCAGGCGTGCCCGAATGGATCGTGGGCGACGTAGTCAAGCTCAGGCAAGTCTTGCTCAACCTCGTCTCCAATTCCCTGAAATTTACAGCCGTCGGCGAGGTCAATGTCGAAATCAAATTGCTCAATCAATCAGGCACGACATTCGACTTGCTCTTTGAGGTTGCCGATACAGGTATAGGCATCGCTGCAGACAAGCAGCGATCTATTTTTGACAGTTTTACGCAGGCTAGGAGCGACACCACACGCGAATATGGGGGCACTGGTCTGGGCCTCACCATCTGCAAGCGCATTGTCGAGTTGCAAGGCGGTCGTATCGGTTTGGAAAGCGAGTTGGGAGAAGGGTCCAACTTCTATTTTGAATTGCGGTTTGAAATCGCAGCCCCGCCACCGCAACTCAGTTCTCTGCAAGTCATTACGGATGAGGAAATCAACAGCAAGCCACTACGGCGAGTCTTGCTAGCGGAAGACAATAAGCTGAACCAGCGGCTTGCAACCATCATCCTTGGGCGCATGGGCTTCTCCTATGTGATTGCCAACACAGGGCAGGAGGCCGTAGATCTCGTGCAACAAGAGCGCCCCGACATCGTGCTCATGGACATCCAAATGCCCGATATGGATGGGTACGAAGCCACACGGCAGATCAGGAAGCTTGACGATCCTGTTCTCCGGGCGATACCGATCATTGCACTTACTGCCCACGCACTCCGCGAAGAGGTGGAAAAGAGCCTCGCCGCCGGGATGAACGCCTTTATTGCCAAGCCATTTCAGGCAGAGCAATTGCGCGAGGCCATATTGCAACTCACGCATCGACGCCCCTTGCAGCTTCCTGTACAAGGCGATACAGAGGGTTCGACGCAAACGCTCAAGCTTGACTTGAGGGGCCTGGAAGACCTAGTTGGGGACAATGCCCTGTTGCGTCAAGAGCTCGTGGACATCTTTTTGGAAGAGGTGCCAAAGGCCATCGAGAAGATGCAGGATGCCTTGAAGCGTGGCGATGCAATGGACCTGTACCGCTTGGCCCATAGCATCAAGCCATCACTTCTCTTGTTTGGACTGCCTGATGCGGCGCAGACCTTGAAGCTACTTGAGGATGCTGAGCACTTGGATTTGCCTGGCGAGCCCCAGCATGCAGCCTATGTACAGCTGCGTGCTGCAGCATACGCTGCATGCGACATCCTGGCGAAATAGCCACTTTTGAGTCGCGGCACGCCTGGCAAAAAATAAGCGCCCCGACATGTTACATGTCGGGGCGCTTATTTTTTGCAAATGCCGAGGGTCCTTCCTCAGAACTTGTAAGAGAAGCCGAGGCCAAAGATCTCCATGAACTGCACGATCGGTCCCTTGCGTTGCACAGCTTTGCCATTGGCGTCTGTGTAGGGAAGATTCGTTGCTGGATTGATCGAATACAGCGGATCGCCAGTTTTGGGATCGACACGTGGGATCATGATATCGTGGTCATAAATGAGATCGGTGAAGAAATTCACTACGATATATTTGTTGATGCGGGCCACCAAGGAGTTGGTCCAGCGCACGTCGATGTTTTGTGGACGGTCGATGTAGTTGCTGAAAAGCTCCAAATTGCTTTCCAAACCGACGTTTTTCATGATGTCTTTCTTGAATTTGGCTTTCAAGGTCGCACCAAATTCCATACGCACCTTGCTAAAGGATCCTGGTCTGAAGTCACCGTTGGAATCTTTGCTGTTGACGCCATAGGCGCCGACCCCGCTCAAACTGTCGTCGGTCACGATCGTCATCTTGCCAGAGACCGGTGAGAGAAATACTGAAAGATAATCATTTGGCTTGAAGTCGATACCAGCGGCCAAGATCAGGTAGGCCGGCGCAAGGGCTTTGGACACATAGACAGCATCACCAGGATTGGCACGGCCAGGCGCAAATTGTGTGCGGAATGTGCCGAGGCCAGTGTAGTAAAACTTATCGCTCCAAGCCTTTTTGCCATACTTGGAGTTGAATTCCACCTTATCGACAGCCTTGGTGATCGGGGCTTTGGGATCGTAGATAAAGTTGTTTTTGATGAAGCCAAAAGCCATGTCGAGTGCATTGTCCCAGGTGCTCGTGCCGACCTTGCGGTTGGCAAAGGCGTTGAGATTCCCCACGAGGGTCAGGTTGCTTTGACCGCCTGCAGCCCAGTTGGAGAGGCCGACTTGGTTGAATGTGAGGCCACCTTGGCCACCTTTAGTCCAGGGTTTTGGGATGGTGTCTTGAGCCAATGCTACGCTAGAAGCGCATAGTACAATAGCCAGCAAGAAGAGTACTTTCTTCATGTTATTTAAAAAAAATTGAACAATGAGGGTAACAAAACGATAGGGGAGACTCCATGAAACCGCAAAGGGCATTTGCCCTATGCGGTTTCAAATGTCGTCTTTGCGGGAGATTATCCGCGCTTTACAAGTGCATCGCGAATCTCAGTGAGCAATTGCTCTTCTTTGGTTGGTGGTGCTGGTGCGGCTGGTGCAGCAGGAGCTTCCACTTGTTTCTTTTTCATGGCGTTCATCCCTTTGATGACCATGAAAATGCAAAATGCAACGATCAAGAAGTTGATCACGGAGTTAATGAACACGCCATAGTTGATCGTATTGGCTGCAACAGCCTCAGTGACCACTTTTTCGCCTTCCATCACTGCTGCTTTCGCTTCGCTCAACTCAAACTTCAAATCCTTGAAATCGACGTTGCCAAGCAGCATTCCGATCGGGGGCATCAAAATATCATTCACCATCGAGGTGACAATTGAGCCAAATGCACCACCGATGATCACACCGACTGCGAGATCCACAACATTGCCTCGCATGGCAAATTCCTTAAATTCCTGAGCCAATCCCATATTTTATAGCTTTACGTTTTTGATTAAACTATTCAATTTGCGAATAATTCCCTTATCCGCCAAAACAATGCAAAACAATAATCTCTTTGTTAATCCTAGCTACTTCTTCGATCAATTCTCGATCTTCCTCGATGAACATGACCATTGGGCTGATTTTGTTTTGGGCTCAGTTGGTAGATTGTACGCTCTTTATCTTCAGGATGCACCATTTAAACTAAATTTTGTCTATCTTTCCGAAGATAATTTGCCTTGCTTGCAATGTTGAAGAAGGTTTTGTTACTTTTGGGGGGAATTCACGTTTTTGATTTCAGCAATGTCAGAACCAATCACCTGTATTGTCGCGGACGACGATCCAATGTCTCTCAAAATCATAGAGAGTTTCATCGATAAGACCGAAGGGCTTGAATGCATAGCTTATTGCAGGAGCGCAGTTGAGGCTGCCAATGCCTTGCAAAAGGAATCGGTCGATCTCCTTTTTTTAGATGTGGAGATGCCAGAGATGTCTGGACTAGACCTCATCAGGTCATTGCACACCAAGCCATTCATCGTGCTGATTTCCAGTAAAGACGAGTATGCCGTGCCAGCATTTGACCTCGATGTGATCGACTATTTGGTCAAGCCTGCCGAGTATGTACGGTTTCTCAAGGCCTACCACAAAGTCTTGGAGGCACGCAAGACCGACGCGGAGACCCTCCCAAAGGCCGACAAATTATTTGTGAAGGCAGATTCAGTACTCGTGGGCCTAGATATTGCCAAAATCATCATGGTCGAGGCTATGGCTGACTACGTGCGCATCTATGTTGGTGACAAGCGGCACACCGTGTACAGTTCCATGAAGGGGATCGACGCCAAATTGCCTTCGGCATCCTTTATCAGGGTGCATCGATCCTACATCGTGAATTTGTCGATGATTGATTCTGTCGAAGACAATACGGTTGTCGTGGCGGGCCATTTGGTGCCGGTAGGTGTCACCTACCAAAAGGCATTGATGGCGAGACTCAATCTGTTGTAGCCTTACAAGGGCCCCCTCTTAGAGGCTCTTAGGTTCACTTGCAGAGAAACACTGATTCAATTGTCATTAAGATATTGCCTGCGGCTGCCTGTCGTAGGGAAGCGCCCATTTGCCGCTGGCGAAAGGAGGCCGGTTTGAAATCGCTTGGGATTCCCCCAATTCCTTAACCGAATGGCACTGTATCCTGATTGGCCATTTCAAAGCAGCTTTGCCGCAAGGCAGGGACACTGGAGTATCCGTCGAGAGTTTGCCCTTGTTGGTCGCGTAAAAGACGACTTACGCCTAAACATCTCAAAAATTGGATGGTACCTTGGTAGGTTTGAATCGTCGATCGACGCAAGGGTGCAACGCTCCGCGATCGCCAACGTTCTTATCTTCTTCCAACATTTGAGGGTGCCGACAATCTAAAATTGTATTCCCACCAAGCACATCTTCACCAGATGTGTACCCATCAATCCCCGTCGGCACCCGTTTTTTTTGAGGCTCAAGTTACAGGCAAATTAACTTGGTGACAGCCCAGCCCGCAATGGTCTTGACTTCAAGCAGATACAAGCCCGCGCCCAAGGCATCCCCGATCACAAAGTCATAGGTTGGCACTGTCATCGAGGCAGGTGGTAAGGTTTCGGCTCCCGCCCGCACTATGTTCCCGAGCGCGTCTCGCAATCGCCATTGCAGGTCGCTAGCGGCAGGGCAAGTGATGTGTACATGGGTTTGCTGGGAAAATGGATTGGGTGTGCACACGACGTGCAGGCCCGCATGTGTGGCCTCGGGCGCTTGCACCAGCAAGCTCAACGTGATGGTGTCCCTTGCCACGCAACCATTGGGGGCAGTCACTTGTAGCCAATAGGAACCCGACTGGGTGAGCGCCACCGTGGCTGTTGTTGCTCCTGTGCTCCACAAGAAGCTGCCTCCAGGATTGTTGGGGGCAGTGAGCTGTAGTGTATCGCCCACATGAGCTGTATCGGGTCCAAGGCCAGCCAAGGGCAGTTGTGCGAGGGCGCTCATGTCGGCCTCGTAGAGCTTGCCGCCCAAAACTTGGTTCAGCAATTCATCCGTTACAAAGAGATGGGTGTCATCGCGCCAAGCCACAGCCTCTTTTTGGGTAAATGCCCAAGTGCGCTCCACAACTGCGCCGCCAAAAAAGTCAGCCCCTTGAAAACAGGAAAAGAGGAAGCACCGACCGTAGGAGGCGAGTAGCAATTGGTTACGCTGTGGGTTCAGCGCTGCCCCAGCGATCCAATAACTCAACATGGGGCCAGCGCCAGTGTAGAAACTGTCGATCAGTTCGGCGCTGTAGCTGCCAGCTGCTTGCGGCAGGCGATACAGTTTGGTATAGCCGTCAAACGGCACCGTGCGGTTTTTGGAAAAGAGGTACAGGGAATCGCCGTATGCTACAAATGCCTCCATATCAAAGTTTTTAAGCGGGTCGGCTGGCGGAAAAGCCCATTGATCGGCATAGTCGAAGTCGATGCGTTCGGGCGTCACGGAATCGCCGACCACACTGTCGAGTGGCGGCAATTTCAGGATGACCAGGTTGGTGCGATTGTTGTCATTGTTGCCAAAGTCGCCGACATAGACCTGGCCCATGGCATCTTGGCAGATGTCTTCCCAGTCGATATTGGTCACGCCACGCACCACGACCGTGCGCAAGATCGCCCCCGTCGTGTCTATTTCATACAGTTTCGGTTCGCCGCCACTGTCGTTGTGGGTCCATAGGCGATTGGGGCGCGTGTAGATGAGGCCCGAGGTCTCCACAATCGCCGCAGGCATCGTAGAGATCGTGCGCATCGGCAATGCCTGTGCCGACAGCACTGGATACAAACCAATGAAAATGCAAAGACAAGCGACCGAATAGGCGATCGATGACAAGGTCTGCAGCAGCGCAACACAGCGACGGCCCCGACAAGTGGTGGGATTGATCATGCTACAAAGCTAGGATTCCTCTTGGATCCTCGGTTTGCAGGGTTAAGAAATCGGCGCAGGTTTCGATTATTGACCCTCTTCCTCCATCAAGCGCGTGGGGTCCATCTTGTACCAATCGCTCAGTATTCCCTTGGCATCGGGGTAGCGATAGGCCAGTTCATAGTGCATGCCCACAGCGGTATGCCACCTGACCTCAGCCGGGGCCGGCCTGCCCACCACTTTGCTAAACTGCATTTCGACAGTGCCATTGGCGATGGGATCCACCATCAAGATCTTGTATTCAAATGTCTGGCCAGCGGGAAAACTCACCACCATTTCGTCACCGTCTTCGCGCACTTGCACATCCAATTGCCCAAAACCACACTGGGCAATAGCTGCGAATAACAAAAGAGTCAATAGTTTTTTCATGGGATGCCTTTAGCAAATGAAATTATTGGATGACTTGAATTTTTTTGGAGCCACGCGTGCCGTCGCCAGCGACCGTCACGATATAGGTGCCCGCGCCGAGTTCGCCAGGCGTAACCCAAATCTGATTTTCTCCGCCGATGCTTTCGTAGGACTGGGTATAGACCAGTCGGCCGAGTGCATCGGTGATGGTGACATCGAGCTGCCCTTGCACACTGCGTTGCAGGAAATCAAATTGAAAGGGTTGGCCTACATGCAGCATAGAGGGATAGACACGGGTGAGCTGACCATTGCCAGCATTGTCGAGGCGCACCGTCTGCACCTCGGAGTAGCGAATGTTGGCATTGGCGTCGTTTTGGAGGATGCGGTATTGGAGCTCGCAGTTGTAAGGCGCCGTGGCATCGATGTATTCAAATCCATTCTCCAAATGTGCAGCTTCCAGTTTGATGGCGGTAATCGCCGTGAAATTTTCACCATCGAGGCTGCGTTGCACCTCAAAAACCTTGCCTTCGGTGTCGCGTGCCACATTCCAATTGAGTTTGACCTCGGTATTGCCGACGGGTCTCGCTGCAAACCGGGTACAGCAAGCGCCGAGTATCACTGCGGGCTGCACCAAAATATCGTCCATGAAGTAATAGCCATACGTGAACGACGCCGGAGCAACATAGACATAGGTCGTGGTCGCATCGTTGTTGAAATTGCCGATGGTCACATTGGCAAATGGTCCAGTGGCGGTAAATGTCCCCGAAACCTGCGTCCACGCCGTCTGACTTGTGATCGGGGTGAGGTTGCGAATCTGGGGCACCAATGGGATGGGCCCATAGCTAAAATTGTAAAACGGGCTGGCGGTCGTGAAGGCGAGTCCATGATTGTTGGCGGCATAACCACCGTAGTTCTCGCAGAGTGAAACCCACATCTCCACATAATAGGCCTGCCCAGTCACCATCGCGGGCGAGAGCGGGGCCTTCACATATTCCCGAAATGTACTCGCAGCTTGGTCACCAAAGGTTTCGCCCGCCATGTAGGTGCCTGTGCGCGGCACTTGATAGCCAAATACATTGGAGGCCGTGAGATAGTCGGCACTGCCAGCATTGGCCTGTGCCCACATCCCACTTTCAAAGCTGGGGTTGGTGACGATATTTTGGGCTTGAAGCCCCACCGTATAGCTAGTGGCGAGCCATATAGCGCCATTAAGGAGCGCCGTTGCAAAACGTTTCATACCTGTTGAGTTGATAGACGACCGACGATTGAGGGTACAATCTACAAAATTGTCCGCAGGATTACAATTTGTTGATAAGAATCATTTTGGGGTTTGGATGGGAGCGGGGTGGCCAAGATCGCGGTTGCAGATGGCAATGGCTACGCTGCTTGTCGCAGGCAGAACCCTATGACGCGCTGTTCCGCTGCCAAGACTATAATAGCTATTCGCTACGCCACCACAAATTATGAAAATGCCGTTTGCCTCCGGCCTAAAACGCTCAAAATCGGCGATTTCAGTTGCCTCCGTCGGAGGCAAACGCGTGTCCCGCAGAAGGCGGGGGTCTAAGCCCTGCGGCAGGATGCCACGGGTTCCCCCAATTTGTTACACACTCATTTGATTTTGGATAAGTATAAGCCAAATTGTTGCTCAACCGAAGCTTTTCATCTGTTACAAGCTCAATTTCGGCTCGGGGATCTTCCACCGATTGAGACGCAGGCTGGTGCGAAACCATTTCCACAAATTGCCCCAGCTCCACCAGTGGTGGTAGTCGTGCAAGCCGATCAAGAGAAAAAACAGATAGACCATTTTGGGATTGGTCTTGCCGTTGAGAATGATGAGTGTGAACATCGTGATGCCCAGGTCGGCGAAGTGGCCGGTCTTGTGGCAATCGATCAGGGCTTGGCCTGGCATCATCAAGGAAAAGCTTGGGTTTTGGATGCCTTCGACCATCTTGCCACCCCAAGGCTTGAATGTGAAGGCTTGCCCATCCACATGAAAACCGATGCCTCTCCTGAACAGCAGGGGCATGATCAAGCGACTGAAGCGTAGCTTTTGGCGCAGGTTCTCGCGGTCCTGGGCACTGAATACGACCTCTTTCTCCAGAGCTTCCTGGGCAGCGACTTTTTGCACAATCATCTCCTCATCGCGGTAGTATTCCGCTTCTGGTACATGTGCATTTGCAAAGCTGTCCAGCTCGATGGTCGCGTAGGGCATGCAGAGGGTCGTGGCCTTGGCCGTCCAATTTTCGCGGAGGTCATCGGTGCTCACACGGTAGGGATTGGCCCACTTGGAATCTTGGCGGTACAAGATGATTTGGCTGGCAAAGGGCATGAAAAAATCTGCACGGAGGGTTTCGCTCAGCGCGCAGCAGCGGGCGACATACTCCCGCTTGTCTTTCATGCTCACGATCTTGCTGTCTTTGCGAAAGCTATTGACGGGACTGGCAGGCGAATAGCTGCTGAGCAAAATGATCTTTTTGCTACCCGCATGGGCGTCGATGTACTTGCGCACCCGCCCCAGCTGATACTGCATCGGCTTGCTGTCGTTGAGGTTCACGATGAACGCTGTGGGGGTATCGACGAGCAGCACCGAATCGTCATTGGGCAGGGGAATGCTCAATACTGTGACCTTGGGGTGCAGTTGATGCCACTGAAGCGGCTCCAAAACCATGGTTTTGTGGCCGATGCGACTCAGATAGGCTGCCATCTGCTCCTGCGGCAGTGCAGGCGCGACATAGGTGGGACCCGTGCCCAGCCTGCGGATGCTCGCCGGATGAAAGTGGTCGCCATGCTCATGGGTGATATATACAAATTGGGTCTTGGTCAATTCCTCCAATTCTTCCGCCTTGGGATAGTTTTGCAACCACCAGCTCCGCCAATAGGCCGACCCGACCAGCCAAGGGTCTGTGATCAAGATGGGGCTGCCATCGTCGTCTCTTATCACCATGCAAGCATGGCCGATCGTCTGAATTTTCATCTACCTACTTAAATAAGGCACAAATTTCGGGAAATTCCTCGCCTAACAAATGATAGTGATCAGAATTTACAGAATTCTTAGAATCAATTGCTGTGTTGAATTTGTGGGTGCTGAGTTGTGCCTCCGCAGGATTCAACCGTAGCCCACCATTGGGATCAGAATTTACAGAATTCTTAGAATCAATTGCTGTGTTGAATTTGTGGGTGCTGAGTTGTGCCTCCACACCACAATGCAACCGTAGCCCACCATTTGGATCAGAATTTACAGAATTCTTAGAATCAATTGCCGTGTTGAATTTGTGGGTGCTGTGTTGTGCCTCCACACCACAATTCGACACCCAGCCCGATTCTACGAATTCTGCAAATTCTGCTTCGGGCGGCGGAAGAGTTGGAAGATCTTGGTGAAATACTTGGAATAGACTCTGAAAAGGCTGGCGGGCAGGCCATTTTTCTTCATCGAATGCATGATTTCACGGTTGAGCTTGATCTTGCTGCGGATGCCTTGGTTGGTGATGCCGCCTGTGCGCATGGTCACCATGACTTTGGGGAGGTAGGTGTAGCTGATCTTGGCAATGTACAAAAACCGCAACATCAGATCGTAGTCGGCTGTCATGCGGTACTGTGTATCAAAGTTGCCGAGGCGATCGTAGCACGCCCGTTTCACAAAAAAGGTCGGATGGGGCGGCATATCGCCCTGCTCAAACTTGTGGAGTGTGAACCCGTCGGAACTGTAGAATCGCACGATGTGATCGATTTGATCGGGCCGCACAAAGATGAGGTCGCCGATGAGGCAGTCGGCACCGCTCTGGGCCATGGCTGCTGAAACCGATGAAAGCACAGTCGTGTCGGTATAAAAATCGTCGGCATTCAAGATTCCGATCACATCGCCCGTCGCGCGGGCGAGTCCTTTGTTCATGGCATCGTAGATGCCTTTGTCGGGTTCAGAGACGAGGATGGCGATCTGGTCGCCAAAGCCTTGGAGGATGGCAAGCGTATTGTCTTTGCTGGCTCCATCGATCACGATGTACTCGACATCGGGATGATCTTGGGAGATGACAGACGCGACGGCAGCCGCTATGGTGGCTGCGCCATTGTACACGACGGTGATGATGCTGATCTTCATTGGTCTTCCATCACCCGAATGCGCACGGCGACACAAGGGTTGCCAGCGTAGATTGTGTAGGCCGCGAGGTCGATGCTGGCCACAGCTGCAACCCCGAGCACAGCGTGGCTATGGCAGGTGACGCCTTGCGTGACCATCGCGCTTGCGCCCAGCCATACCCCGTCTTGCAGCGTGATCGGCTTCACAATCAGGTCAAAGGTGACCTTCTTGTAGTTGTGATTGCCGGTCATCAAGACCACGCCTTGCGACAGGCAGCAATTGTCGCCGATGGTGACCTTGCCTTGGTTTTCGATCCAGACAGCCTCCCCGATCCAGCAATGGTTTCCAATGGTGAGGTTCCAGGGAAACTTTACATTCACGCGGTGCTTGATGATTACGCCCTTGCCGATCTTCGCTCCAAATGCCCGCAAGACCATTTTGCGCAATGCATTGAATGGATTCAGTGGATTCAAAACAAACAAACCATTTGCAATGAACCAGAGGAACCACTTGAATTTACTGGCACCTTCATCAAACCAGTCGTTGTTGAAGCGGGAGATATCGGTCTTGGGGAGCTGTTGCTGATCCATGCAGCTGCGAATTTAGGAAAAAAACGTGGGGGTAAGGGAAGTTGGAATACAAACAATGTCGTGAATGGTATCGAGGCGGATTAGGTAACCGTGAGCGATTCCTACTTGCATTGATGGATTGCAATACGATCGCTTATAAGTGGCCAAATCAATGAATTTTGTACAGATTTGGCCACTTATAAATGAAAATGAAGTGCTCAATGTGTTGATTGTTAATTACGTATATTTTTAGTTTTGTCCAAATCATATCCAGGTGACTAATTGGCTAGAGCTTCCTAGGAACAGAGCATATTCGGGATGCTGAATTCAAAACAAAAGTCCCCGCCAAGCACAGACTTGGCGGGGACTTTTGTTGGACGCGCATCAACAAGGGTTATTGCGGCTTTTCCAGCGGCACGATTTTACTGTATTCGTTTTCGCCAATTTTGAACATGCCGTTGTGTGGACCTCCACGCACGATCGACCCAACTCCTGTATAGTCTGCTGGATCATAGCCATATTGGATATGATCGGCAGGCCAATAGAAAATGTTGCTGAGATTGGGTTGATTCGCCGCTTTGCAAACAGCGGGTTCCTCGCTGGCTTTGAGGTGACTTGGGCCGGGAGCCTGTGGGAAGCGACCTTCACCATAGCCAGTTTTTGGACGCAGAACCAACTGGTAGTCGATTTTGCCGCTGTGGTTACCCCCGTTGACTTCGATCAAGTCAAACCCTGTACTCGTTTGGTTCATCACAGTCACACCGTTGTAATTGAGCATGCCGACAGGTGTTGCAAAAACGCGCACAGGATTGTTGGCGTCGATGATGACGATGTCGGTCATGATCGGGTCGATATCGACGTGTGCCTGGCCATTGACCAAGTTGACGGTCCCATAGTCGTAGTACCAATATTCGGGTGCTTCAGGAGCCGTCATTGTAACGCGACCATGGTTGGGTGTGGGGATGATTTCACTGACGGCGTTGGTTCCCGTGATTTTGCGTGCTACTCCGCCTGTGGTTGTTCCCACCCATGCAAAAGCCTGTGAGGTGCCGGCGAAGTTCAAGGACTCAAAATAGCCCCCTGCACGGGTCGTGGAGTTGGTATAGGCAAACCCTTGCACCCCAATGGCATCTTGGGTTTGAGAATCAGATAAGCCTTCCACGCCTACGGAAAATCCAGGGTTGCCGGCAGTCGTGCCACGCTCGCTGAACCCGCGGATGGCAATTTGATCCCCACCCAAGACGGCACTGGTGACGTTGAGTTGGCTATAGATTCCTGGGGGATTGAATGTGGCAGACGCGTTATCGACCAAATTGTAGGACGCAATCCACACCGATGAGAAGTTGATGTTGGCTGCGACCGTGGCAGCCCCAGAGGATTGCGCATAGGAAGAGGTATATCCTGCAGACGGGTTGGCAGCCCAGACACCTGAACCTTGAATCGCACCTGCGGTACCGACGGTGAAGTTGGTTTCATATCCAAGCCACCCGCCTACGTTGGGGCTGTGCGCATACAAGGCGTCGCCTGTCGCAGCATTGATTTCCATTTTTTGGGTATTGGGGGCGGTCGGTATGGTGACACCTACGAGCAGCTTTTGCCCATTGGTCATGCGGAAGGTCTCTGTATTGTTGGTACGGAAGGCGACATCGACGTTGTCGGTGCTGCCCATGAAGTTGGTGGCGGGAAGCGTGCCTGCATTCCCCGTCGTGAGCCATCCTCCTCCAGCATTTTGCCAGACTGGTCCACCTGCTGTCTGCGTGAGTACCTGACCATTGGTGCCGGCAGCCACGTTGAGGAGTGTGCCAACGGCATCCGAGCTTACAATGCGCGTACCCACTCCAGCCAACGAGCTCACGCGCACGTTGCCTACGACATGCAATTTATCCAACGGCGTGGCTGTGCCGATGCCTACGTTTTGCGCATGGGCCATCGGGAAATTCAGAAAACAAAGGGCAAGTGCAAATAAACAAAATGTAATTTTTCGTTTCATCTCGATACCATTAAAAGTCCAAATACCTATCAACAATCATCTGCCAACTGCGCTTCGGGCGAGCAGTAACAGCTTACAAGTTAGACATCTTATGTGAACAAGCCAAATGTAACGTTCCCTGCATCAGGAAATTTACGTCACAGTAACAAATTTGGAGACCACAATTCGTTCAAGGTTACCACGCCCAAATGTGATTGCAGAAAAAGGATGCGAATTTGATTCAAAAATGAACATTGCATGTCCAGTGGCGCATTCCTACTGTGTAAGAATGCGCCCAAAAATAGGACGTCGTGTTATTTTCCATTCATGGCTGTCTTCTCCAAGGCAGCGGCGTTGTTTTCATGTTTTGTAGGCTGTACACCTGGAAGTGTCTGTACCTTTTCCGGATTGGCTTGGTGGCGGTACAGTACGCCTTTCTCAACGGGTTGGCCATAGAGTTCAGGCTGCATATACATGCCCACGTCTGATGGGCGCTTGGCTACCTCCACGCTTACGCTTCCTGGGTTTTGCTGTACAAAACGGTCGTTGCGGTCGGCATATACATTCCAGCATACCTTTTGGCCAGGTTGGCCTCCTGCAATGCTAAACGTGCCATTGGCATCGATTTCTTGGGAGATAAAGAGGTCTGCCGATGCGCCGATGGGTGTAAGGTTGTAGGAGAAGTCCACGTTGATCGCATGGAAATAGTTGGGCAATTGCACGGTTGCGCTCCCGTTGGCATCTACCGTTGCGGTGCCACGGTAGAGATTGAGAACTTCAGGTGACTCGATCGCAAAGTGACGCAAGAATTTGTTGGTCGGGTCTAGCGGGTGGTCGATCATAAAAGGTTTGACGCCCGATGCACCCATATTGCCATTGGCAAAAACGCCATACCAGTTGCCTTGGCCCACGACGCCATAGCCATAGTTGACTGCAGGCGCAAATATGCCAAGGACGCCAATACCATCAAAGTTGCCAGCGGCGCCAGAGTAGCTGCCTTGAAGCACCGTATTGTTAGCAGAGCCACCGGCTGCCAAAAAGACCCCGCCTCTGATGCCTGCGGATTGCCCCCATACAGCAGCTGCGTTTCCGAATGTCGCGGTCACCAAGCCATTAGAGCCCTGTGCGAAAAACCCGGTCATATTCGTATTGGTAGCCAATGTCGATTGGGCATTGATGACCCTGGCAGCGCTGGCGGCACTTGCAAAGATCGCTGGCTGCACGGTGGTGGTATTTTGGGATTGAATATTGAGGCAGCGACCGTCGCCATCGTGAAAGACCGTCATGCCGATGCCGTTGGTCAACGCATCCACGTACATGTCGATCCCGCGCTTGGCTCCGGC
Organism: Bacteroidota bacterium; assembly: GCA_031415375.1. Taxonomy (GTDB): domain Bacteria; phylum Bacteroidota; class Bacteroidia; order J057; family JADKCL01; genus JADKCL01. The sequence goes on from JANORP010000020.1 coordinate 38,791, forward strand.
ACCATTGACGTCGAGCTCGATGGCGTCTGCGCCAGCATTGCCGAGGTCGGTGCGCACAATGAGTGCGGGCACCGTGCCTGTCACATTGTAAATGTTCACAGTCGAGCTATTGTTGGCGGCTGCACCGCTGGTGGTAAACTGGCCTGCCGACCCCGTGGTTCCTGATTGGAAGCTCGTGAGAGCTGCTCCGGTAGCTGAATTGGAGAAGTAACCCGCAGATCCACTGCCGGTAGAATAACCATTTACGGCATAGTTGGCGCCACTGGCGTAAGCCGAGAACATATCACCCGCAAAGGGGGCTGCATTGTTTACCACCATATAGCCTGCCGCTGTGATACGTGCGCGCTCCAGCGCAGTCGTGCGAAAAACGAGTGCTTGTGCATCGGTGGTACCGACATAATTTGTCGCTGGATTTGTGCCCGTATTGCCGAGCAAGGCCCAATCATTCGTCGCTCCCCAAGCGGGACCTGCGCCCGTCTGGGTCAGCACCTGACCTGTCGTGCCTGCGGCAAAGATGATCAGTGTACCATTGGCGTCGGCTCCTACAAGTCGATTGCCGACCCCAGCAAGCGGGTTCACGCGCACGTTGCCCGCGACATGGAGTTTGTCCAAGGGATTGGGTGTGCCAATGCCGACATTTTGGGCGACCATCAAAGATGGGAACATGCATCCCACAAGCGCAAGGAGGATAGAGAACCTTTGGAGCTTCATTATACTAGAAATATTGGATACCAAACACTACCGAATAGACAAGCTAATCTCTGCCAAAAAGTGCTGAAAATCAATTCCGTGGAAAAATATAGTTTGAGCGATAGCCTTACGCCAATCGATGTGGCAGATTGGAATATCTCAACATGAGAAGCCCAGTGTTGCAACCAGTTTCAGTGGGTGACATACTTCGGGAGCAAGCAGCCATATTTGATGCATGTAAATCGTTGACATTCAGGAATAAAATATGCAAAAAATACGCTCGCAATTGTGATCAATCCACACTTGTCTGTTGGTCATCTACAGCCATAGCTCGGGCCAGCAGAGCGACATTCTCGGCGACCAAGCCGCTGTGAGCAATGAAATCGGCAGCATAAGCCCAACTGGCTTGGGCCCACTGGTCCCAGGTGGCTTGGTCCATGTCGGCAAGTTCCTGGATGGCTTGCTGGTAGCCTTGTCGATGTTTCAGTGGGATGTCGAATCCCAGACAGCGTGCTTGCAGATCCCGCCAAGGGGTTTGGTCACTGATGAGCACGGGTCGGCCGGCGCCCAGTGCCTCAAAAATGGCATGTCCGAAATTTTCGCCCAAGGTTGGCATTGCAAAGCAATGTGCGGCTTGCAACTGGGCAATGGCCTCCTCAGGCGGCAAGGGCGCGTGTTTGTGGACCTCGATATGGGCAGGCAAGGCGGCGATGAGTTCTTGGCACCGTGACCAATAGCCGGCCTCCTCGTCGGGACCCATGATGTCGAGCCTGATTTGAGCGGTCTGGTCACGCAAATATTCCAACAGCAAGTGGAGACCTTTTTTTTGGGTGAGGCGCGAGAGGAAGATCATGCGTAGCGTGCCCGGCTGCTTGTGCAAGCCCGCAAAGCGTGGCTGCTCTAGCTTGGGTAAGTTTGGGGCTTGCAGCACTTTGGTTTTGGTCCCAAAGACCTGCTGTATGTCCATGACCTCTTGGTCATCGGTCGCTTGAAACTGGATCTGCTGATGGATGCCCGTGAAGCGCAAAAGTGCAAGAAAGAGCTTTTTCTTCAGCGGTTTCAGCCCCAATGCACCTGCATGAAGCATGCCACGCGGAGCAAGCAGTACAGGTGTCTCTGGCTTTTGAGAGCGGCTGTTCCACAAGGGGAATATGGTGTAGCGCAGTGAAAACATGCTCTGCAGGTACAGCAGGTCATAGGATGTGTCTGAAATGAGACGTCTGAAGTGGCGATAGCTCGCGGCTTCAGGCGAACAGTACCATACACGTACATGCGTGCCACGGTCGATCCATTCGTCGGTGGCGATGCCGGGGTAGGGGGCCTTTTGGCCGTAATCGCGGTCTGAGGTGATGATGGAGAAGTGATACTGGTCGCCCATCGCGGCCACGAGGTTGGCTATCGACGTGATAGGCCCACCGCCTCGATAGCCGGGGAGGTACCAATCGATCACAATCAAAATGCGTTTGCGGTCATCGCTCATGCTTCTACTCCATTGCGTTGCAGCCAGTCCTCCAGGACGACCGGCAACCAAATATGTGTCCAAAGCCAAGGCCCTTTGCCGGCTTGGAAATCGTGCCAAATCTGCCTGAATCGCGCAGGCTGGGCCACGCAATCGCGCTGCGCAAACTGCTCCCAGCGCTGCTCACAAAAGCTGCGCAATTCCCCGCGCAACCACTGCTCCCATGGGAAAACAAAGCCCATCTTTTTGCGGTGTACTAGGTCTGATGGGAGCATGTCGCCGAGCGACTCGACAAGCAATTGCTTGGGATAGCTGCCGCGCTTAATGTGGTCGGGGATGCCCATTGCAAACGAGACGAGGTCGTGGTCAAAGAAAGGGACACGCACTTCGAGTGCGTGGGCCATGCTCATTTGGTCGGTATCGCGCAGCAGGACAGACTGTGTATAGGAATCGATCTCTAGGCCACTGATCTGGCTCAGTTGGGGCAAGGCACGGCGCAGGTCGGCATGGCGGTCTAGCAAGGCGGATAGGGGATGGCCGCTTTGCATGGAGGATTTCAAGAGCGCTTGGGCATCTGATCGGCTGTAGATCGTGCGAAAGACTTGATAGACCTGCTCCAGCGACGCCGCAGGCAGCGCCAGGAGGGTGCGTTTCTTTTCTGCCTCGCGGCTGTGCTGCAACAGCCCATAGATACCCGCCATGACCCTGCGCAAGGGATAGGGCAACTGGAAGAGGCGTTTTTGCAAGATGGCAGGCAAGGATGTGAAGATGGGATAACCCGCAAAGAGTTCGTCGCCACCGAGGCCCGATAAGGCAACTTTCACACCATGCGCACGCGTGACTTGGGAGACGACATAACTGTTGATGCCGTCGCCGCTCGGGTGGTCCATGCATTGCAATGCCGCTGGCAAGGCATCCAGAAAGTCGGTAGGCTTGAGCAGAATGGCATGGTGCCGCGTATTGTATTTGCGGGCGATGAGGCTAGACCATTGGCTTTCATCATATTCCTGCTCCTGAAAGACGATGGAAAATGTATCTACGCGTTGTGTTGATGCCTGTGCCATAAGTGCCACAATGGCGCTGGAATCGATGCCTCCACTCAGGAAGGCACCCACAGGTACATCACTCACCAAGCGGCGCGCAATGCTCTGGTCGAGCAGGCTGCGAACGCGCTTGCGCACAGCCGGTGCATCCATCGTCGCTGCCTCTGTGCTGGCATCCGCCCAAATATCCCACCAAGCTTGCACGTTCAACTGACCATTTTCCCAGATGGCATAGTGCCCTGGCGGCAGCATGGTCACGTCTTGCACCATCGTGCCACTGCCATACACGGTCTGGTACATCATGTAGGATTGCAGACCGGCAGGATCAAGCTTGCCTTTCAATTGCCCAGAAGCCAGCAAGGTCCTGATCTCTGAGCCAAAGAGCAAGAGGCCCTCACGAACGTGCAGATAGATAGGTTTGATACCCAGGCGGTCACGCGCGATGAAGAGGCGCTGTGCCACACGGTCCCAGATGGCAAATGCAAACATGCCAACGAGTTTTTGAAGGCATTGGGGGCCCCACTGTGCATAGGCGGCGAGGATCACCTCTGTATCGGTGCCAGTGCGCCAGGGGTAGTCCAGCTCTGCACGCAGTTGTTGGTAGTTGTAGATCTCGCCGTTGTGAATGAGCACATAGCGGCCTGTGACATCCTCCATGGGTTGTCGGCCGCGTTCAGATGTATCGATGATACTCAGGCGGCGATGGCCGAGGTGCACATCGCCTTCCTCAAAATAACCCGCTGAGTCAGGCCCACGGTGCGCCATGGCCTCGGTCATGCGTGCAATCGTGCCATCTGGGATGCCCTTGCCGAGTATGCCTGTAATGCCACACATCAGCCTTGGCCTCCCACCACATGTTTGAGGGTTGCAGCCCAGGTGTCGGGCGAGATTTGCTTGGAGAGCTCGTGGCTGCGCTTGCCCATTTCCCTGAGCTGATCGTCGGTCTGGGCAAACAACAATTTGAGCACTTGCTTGAGCGATTCCTTGTCGTTGCGGCGGTGGACGAAGCCATTGTAGCCTTCCTTTACATAGGCGGTGATACCGCCGGCCGCATCGGTGCAGATGAGCGGCAGGCCCGCAGCTGCAAATTCATGCAGGACTACGCCCCAGGCATCGCTGCGGCTTGGCAGGGCGAGCGCGCCTGCTGTGAGAGCCAGGGAAGGCAACTCGCTGGGTTGCACAAAATCCTTGAAGTGGATGTTGTGCGTTTCTTGCAATTCGTATTTGAGGGGGCCATTGCCGATGAGCACGAGTTCCCAATCGTGCTGCAATTCCGCGCTCACCTCTTTGAAGGCATGGTAAAGCTCCAAGACGCCTTTGAGGGCCAGGTAGCGGCCCACGTAGATGAGCCTATGGGGGTAATGCGTGGCTTTGGCAGCCATGGCTGGGGCATAGACGGGTTCAAACAGCGCTGTGTCGGCCGAGTACATGCCTGTAAGTATGTGGTCGCGTGGGAAGCCGAGCCGCCTTGCATATTCATACTGAAACATGCCTGGTACCCACGCGTGTGTAAATCTGCGCTTGAAGTAAAACGGCGAGATCCAAGTCGCCAAGCGTTGCCTGAAATCGCCACGCCATTGCGTGTCAAAGGCCGCAATCACAGGCCGACCGAGGCTGAAATAATGGCGTGCAACCTTCAAATAGGACTTGTCGATCCAACCTGAGATGTACAGGGCATCGGGCTTGATTTCCTGTGCCAATCGCAACAGTCCTGCATCGTCAAAATCGTTGCGCTCATGGTAAATGATGCGGGGATGCGGGGAAAATTGGAAAGGCGCCTCTGGATTGATCGGCCATCTTACAATGTGTACGGTAGCATCGTGCAGCTCCACAAACCGCTGGACACAGGCAATGAAATAGCCTGCGATCTCAGAGTAGAGTACCAATACCTTCATCGCACCATTCCCTCCGAGGCTTTGTTGGAAAAATCATTTGCCAGCGACGACACAAGTAATTCCTCATGGTTGGTATCGACGATCAGGAAGATGAGTGTCATGAGAAACATCATTTGAAAGGCGCTCAAGGATGAAAATAGCCAAGATTCAAATGCCGCAGAAAACAAGGCTGAGAGTATGAAGGGGATCACGATCCTGTAGTTGCGCACCTTTTGCACTGCCATAAACAAAAATCCGAGGTAACATGCGAGGCCGATGAAGCCTGTATTGACCATGAATCCCAGATAGGAGTTGTGTACCCCACCCTGGTGGCCAGAGTGCCAGAGCTGGAAAGTGGTCTTTTCCCCAAAATTGTATTCCTCACAGGCAAACCCACAGCCTATAAGGGGAGACTTCTCGATGAGATCGAGGGCATGTTTCCAAGCAAAAATGCGGCCCGATCCCGATCCAAATTCCTTGATGCGGAAATAACTCTCCAAGCCAATGGTATAGACGAGTTGCTCCAAGTCGATGTTGTAGGCGAGGATCGCGGTCATGGGCAGCAGGATACCGAGGAAGGCGATGCGCCTGAATTGCCCGCCTTCTAAACCAAAGGCTAAGACAAAAAACAAGGCAACCGAGAAGATGGCGTTGCGGCTAGAGCACATGATGAGCGAGACGATGAGCAAGGCCCAAGCTGCGGTTTTGAAGCGCAGCGAAAACTGTCGGTCGCGCTTGAAGAGGTAATAGGTCATGGGGATGACAGAGGCCACAAACATGCCCATGCCATTGGGGTTGCCAAGGAGTCCGTTGTAGCGGGCACCTCCATAAGAGACGATCTCGGGCGCCACGGGCATCATAAGGAATCCAAGAGCGAGTATCGCTAGAAATAAGTATAGCATGTCCACAATGAGCTGCCGGCCATAGCGCTCAAACTTGTGGTGTATATAGTTGAAGGCGACAAAGTACAGGATCACAAAGGAAAATGTCTTGTTGAGGCCCGTGCCAAGTGTCGGGCTAAACATGAGGGCCAGCAACGCCACCCATACAAACGGTGCAAAATACAGCATCAAGCCATTGGTGCGGTAATAGTTGTTTTGCAGCTCATAGATGGTCATCACAAACATGAAGATCATGATCTCCACACGCAGAGGTTTCATGAATTGCAAGAAATCTTGTCGGTTGTCGCCGATGATAAGCGTGATCAAAAACAGGATGATGATGGAGCCATGCTCGTTTTTGTAGAACAAATAACCGACACCGAAGGCCGTCACCGCCAGCGAGGCAGGGCCAAAAGCCATTCCCGAAAACATCATGATCGGGAAAATGAGGAAGAAGAGAATGCTATGGCGTTCGATGACTTCGAGCAAAGCAGTGGGGATTAAACCGAGTGCAAGTTATGAAAATCGCCACAGATCGCGCAACAAAGCGAGGTGATCTTGCGCGACACGTTCCCAGGAAAATCGCGATTGCACTTTGTGAAGCGATGCCGCCGACAAATCCTCAAACGCGGTTGCGGGCATGTCGATCATAGCCAGCATGGCGGCTTGCAGGCCATCGACATCGTTTTTGGGAATGATGAGGCCATTGGTGGCATCGACAAGTGCCAGTGTCGCCCCTGTGTCGGTGACGATGATAGGCATCGCACGCGCCATGGCCTCTAGCACGACCGTGGGCATCCCCTCAAACAGCGTCGGCAATACAAATACTTGATCTTCAAGGTAACAGCGATCGAGGTCATCGTCGATCACGAAGCCCTTGAAGTTTACATTGGGCAAGGAATAGCGTTGCTTCATTTCCTCAAACAAGGGGCCTTTGCCAGCCAAGTCTAGCGCAAAGCGGTCTTGGTGGCCCATGACATTGAGTCGCTGTGTGGCCTCCAGCAATATGCCAATGCCTTTGTTGTGTGCAAATCGGCCCACAAATAGGAAACGCAATGGGCGCGAGGGCGACTTGATCAGCTGCTCATTCGGAATCGGCAATAGTTGGGTGGCATTTGGGAGCACAACCACGTGGTCGGGGCGACCGTTGCGCTGCAAGATGCCTGTGAGGCTACCGCCGAGGGAGACCACACGGGCTGCCCGCTTGAAGAGCCTCCCAAATACGACCCGGTAAGGCCAGGTCTTGAGCCAATCCTTGATCCCCAAGGTCTGGTATGGCTCCAGCCCATGGGGATTCACGATCAGACGATCTTGCACGCGACCCATCCCTACCCACACGCTGAGTCCCTGGGAATATATCAAATGCCGGGGCAGCTTCTCCAGTTCCGCCAAGACCAGACGGGAATAGTCTTTGAGCTCTAGCAGATAATGCTTTTTGCCGGGCAGTGGGGGCAAGGCGATCTCGGTGATCTCGGGAAACTCATCGAAGACCCGCAGCCCCAGATGCGGATGCAAGACGGTGATGTCGAGTGCGCCTGTGGCCGCGAGTGAGGCGATGAGCATGCGCGAATGTCGCTGCATGCCGCCAATCGAATGTGGGAAGATGCCGTCGGTACAAAAGACGACCTTGATTTTCTCAGGAGGATTCACAGGTTCAGTGGGATCGTTCAGGTGAGGCATCGCTAGGCGGCATGGGGAGGTGGAGGCGCACAAATCTGTGCAGGCTCCAACCAATCCACAGCATGAAGATTGGCACGACCATGTACAAAAATCGCGCGTAGGAGGCCAGCAAGGAGATGCCAGCCAGATACACCAACGCGAAGAGCAGCAAGACCAAAATCTCTAATGGATACCGCTTGTAATACAAGAGCGTAGGCAGTGCCATCAAGATGCCCAAGACGATCAAAAAGATGTTGGGGATCAGGTATTTAAGATAGCCGTTGCTGGGGAGCAAAAAGGAGAGCGGGTAGCTGAAAAATGTGCGCCCGAGATTCGCGATCCAGTTGTAAGCGAATTTTTTGGGGTGGGCCTTGATGTTTGCAATCGCTTGACGGGTAAGCTCGGCGTCCTTGTCCATCGGCGACAAGTGCGCGATGCTGGCAAAGTAGGCACCATGGTTGCGCATGAGCGTGGGATCCTCCTCCAATGTGGGTACATGCCAGTCGCCGAGTTCGTTCTCATAGGGCGATGCCATCCAATAGAGTTGCAATCCGCCAGAATTGCCCCAATAAAAGGGCTTTCCCGTGAGGGAATAAGTATATGCGAGGTAGGGTAGGCAAAATGCCATTGCAAAGAGAAAAATCTTGCTCATTTGCCACATGCGCTTGGAGCGGCCGCGCAGGAGCCATACCACGAGGCAAATCACGATCATCACTGCAATCACATAACCAAAGATCACCTTGGTCAGTGCCAGCATGCCCAGCAAAAAACCCGGCAAGAGGAGGGTGCGCCAGCGGTAATCCTTGAAGCGAAAGGCTTTGCAAATGAAATAGGATGCGGTCACGGTGAGGAAAATGCTGAATGACTCGGTCATCACGCAAGGAAAGGTGACCTCATACATCGGCCAATAGCAGGCAAAGAGCAGCGCGGCCATGAGCGCCTTGGGCTTGGACACATACAGGTTGAGCATCCTGAAAAAGACAACTACCGCTGTGTACATGAGCAAGGCATTGAGCAGTTTGAGCACCCATAGGGGGCTGTCGATGGCCACAAACGGCAGGATGAGCAGGGGATAACCTGGCCCACTCCAAAGAAACTGGTAGCCTTCTTTGTAGTGGTAGTGGCCCTGGAGCATGTTTTGGGCGAATCCCCAGTAGCGGCCCTCGTCGGCGATGAGCACGTCGTGGGGTATCATCACGAGTCCTAGCACTGAAAACAGCAACAAAAAAGGCAAAAATACCAGCCAAGGAGACGTGTTGGAAAGGGTGTCGAGCAGGCGACGCAGCATATCAGGTCAGCGGTTGGGGGTGATGTGCGATGAGGCTTGCAGTGAGCGATGAATGATCGGCTTGTAAAAGGTGCAACGCAGGCGCCTGCGAGGCAAAACGGTGTTTTATCCCCGTAAAGATCGTCCTAGTGCATGAAAGTTGGATCAGGCAATTCATCATTCCGCAACGAATAGGTGTGCAAAATAGGGAATTTATCTCAAGGGAGGAAAGCTCGCTGCACGATGCTGTGCGTGATGCATGTATTGCGTCTTGCTGCTGCACTCACTCATTCCACCAGGCCTTGATGCGGTCCCAGAGGTTGCCGCCTTCCTCCGTCACTTCTTCGGTCACTTCCTCGGTCATTTTTTCGCCTTCTACAATGACTTTTTGGCCCACTTCGGAGCCGACGTCTTCCCATACATCGGTGTCGGTATAACGATCTATGTTTTTGATGATCTCTTGGATGCGGTCGATTGTCGCAAAGATCTCCTCGGTGTAGGGCACATCGTGGTCTAGCATCAGCTGCTTCCAATCGATTTTGACCAGCTGGGCGAGCATGTATTGCCCAAAAATCTTGGCCATGAGCACGTTGTCATAGACCTTGTTGAGCGCTTGGTCTGGGTCGCGGTCGTCGAGATAGAGGATCGTCTCGTCGAGGGCGGCCTTTTCATCTGCACCGAGTAGCGGGCTTGCTTTGAGCTTTTGCAGGGCGGCAATGGCGGCATTGCTGTCTTCCTGTTGCATGCCGAGGTAGGCTTGCACCATCCAGACGACTTCATTGTCGAGTCCTGCCTTGCGCGCATCGTCCACAAACGCCTGTAAATCCTGCAATGCCCGCTCCTGGTCGATGTCGCGCGCCATCATGAGGCGGTCAAGCCCGCGCACGAGGTGGTTTAATCCATGGTAGGCGATACCGGTCTTGGCGGAGTCGAGGCCGCTCTGCTGGAGTGCGGTTTGCATGAAGGGCAGCGGCACAGTGTCATGGGTCTCCAGCCAGCGCAGATTGTAGGTGAGCACGTCTTCTGAGAGGTAAAAAAGGCCTTTTTCCAAGAAAACGAAGCTTTGGAAAAAGCTGAGCAGGGTCTTGACCTCTGTATCTGGGAGGTACTGTGGTTCGATTTCCACACACTCATAAAAGGCGATTTCGGTGCCAATGTCTTGAGTAAGCAGGGCAAACGTGCTGAAGGCTGTGTGCTCCAGATTTTGCTGCACCCGTCTCTCGGAGGGCGTGAGGATGACTTTTGTGGGTATGCTGTCCGCGCTATAAGCTTCTCCCAGGGCCTCGGTCAGCGTGGGGAAGATGTCTTCGTCGGTCTTCTTGACGAATGCTTTGAGCGTGAGGTAGTCGCGGTAGAGGCCGATGTAATCCAAGACGTTGGCTGAGCCACCCTTTTTCTCCTTGTCTTCAAGGCGAATTATGCGTGCAAAGAGCGGATCGCCCTTGGCCTTGAAGGCTTGCAATTCGGGGTTGTCGGCGGGTGCCGCCGATGCCCTGACGGCCATCTTGACAAACTTCCAAGACATGATCTTGTTGGTGGCCAGCATGCCTTGCAGCTCCAGGCGGTCTTGCGCCAGGAGTTCGGCGTCGGTGGGCTCGTGGCCGCAGCCCGCGAGAAACAACAGCGTCGAGAGGAGGATAAGATGTGTGAATAGATTGATTTCCAGATGCATGTCTGTAGTTTGGGATGCCCACACAAGGATACTTCTTTGGGTAATGGAATCCAAATTGGTCGTAGCATCCCCTACTGTGTGAGAAAGGAGCGTGAGTCTGTAGGTTTTTCAGCGCGCTCACACTGTCCTGGACAAGCTCATCGATCCGAAATCGAACCTGAGGTTTGCCCTCATCGAAACACAGTTTATCCCAATTGATCTGATGGAAGCGATGTTGGAACCTGAAGAACCTGGATAACCAGGCTCTTTGGATGCAGGCCAGCCGCAAGCAATGATGATTCAATATGACAACCAATTTTTCGTTCCGCAACCATTTTTCTGGTGGAGGCATGTCCAAATTCGCCCCGATGATGTTGGCCAATAGCCGATCGAGGCGAATCTAGGGCACTTTTCGGGGGCAAACGATAAAATTTTGGGCAAGAGGTCCATCATCCGCCCTTCATCAGTCGATTCCGGGCGAATGCTGGACATTGCCCAAAATTTTATCGCCTACCCCCGAAAAGCACCCAGGACTTGCCCCGCTCAGCC
>JANORP010000021.1:0-42997 GCA_031415375.1 Bacteroidota bacterium
ATTGACCAGCAAGTTGCCCATGTCCCAGCTTTGATTGGCACCGGCACTGCCGATCGAGAACCCGGAGGGAAAGGTGTCTTGGACACCGAGGTAAAAGGTGCTGCCGATCGCGCCCACCGCCGATTGATTGAGTATGGGCTGCGCTTGAATCATTGTGACGAGCAAGGCGAAGAAGGCAAGGAGTAGTGTTTTTCTCATTTCAATTGGTATCTGTATAAGGCAGAAAATTACCGTTTTTTCCTAAGATCAGCAAGCCACTAAAAAAAGACCCGCCTGTGCGAAACAGGTGGGTCAGAGAGTGACGATATCTAAATCTTAGAGGGGTAATTTTTTTTCAAAGTCCATTTACGTCTTTGAGGGTTTCCTTGGCCTGCTGTGTAAAGTCATGGTCCTCGTCGGCGCTGATCTGCTCAAGGATGCTTTTGGCATCGGCGATGCGGTCGAGCTTGAGGTAACTCAATGCAAGGTTAAAGCTGGCATATTCCACCCAGTCCTTTTGAGCTGCGATCACAGCGTTGAATTTGTCGGCTGCGAGGTCATATTGGCCAAGGGCATAGTAGCTGCTGCCAGCGCAATAGTTAGCTTCAGGCGTCCCGATTTGGCCGTAGATCGCGGCGGCTGCGGCGTAATCCTTTGCTTTGTAAAGGGCATCAGCCTGATCAAATAAGTCCTTGGTACCAGTGCTGACCGAGCGTGACGTGCGATTGGTCAACTCTTGGAAATGGCGATCAGCGATGCTGCTAGCTGAGTCACCACCCATGAACATGATGGCGACGATGGCCAAAAGAATGATGCTTGCTGCGATTCCCATCATTGGCAGGAAGCGCTTGATGCTACGGGCAGCAATTGGAGGATTGATGGTGGGCCTAAATTCGATGATATTGTCATCGGGAGCCTCCATGTGCTGGTTGTGGTCAGCGATGCGTTGCGAGACACGGTCGAGCATGTTGTCAAACTTGACAGTGCCGACTGCTTGGATGCCTTCAAGGGCAATTTCGCAGAGTGGGCAATCGATCAAATGCATCTCGACCTGGCGAAGGGCTTGCTTGGAGAGCTGCCCATCGACATACTTCAGGAGCATTTCCTTTGAAATGCAGGTTGTCCTTTCAAACAGATTCCCTACTGTGTATTGGTCCTGATTCATATCTTAATCCTTAAGGGCATTGGTCAATAAGAGAGACAAATTGCGCTTTCCGTTTTGAAGGTGGCTTTTGACTTGACCTAGTTCTAGGCCCGTGTTGTCAGCAACTTCCTTGTAGCTCAGCTCATTGAGGTAGAAAAGCGTGATGCATTCTCTTTGGCCGTCCTTGAGCTGCGCGATTGCGCTCTGCAGGAGTTCTGTTTCATCCTGCAATTCCTCCAATAGATGTTCAACCACCTCATTTTCCATAAACAAGGATTCAAATTTTTTGTCGTCGGCATCCAATTCTACGATCCCTTTGGATTTCCTGATCTTCATGAGGCAGTGCCTACAGGTGAGGGTATAGAGCCAGCTTTTAAAATTTTTGATCTCATGCTCCTTGAGCTTGGCATGCAGCTCGACATAGATGTCCATTGTAGCATCCTCGGCTTCTGAACTATGTTTCAGAAACTTCATGCACGCACCCATGATGAGGTGCTTGTAGCGCATGAAAAGGATACCGAGGGGGCTTGGGTCATCTGACTCCCGATAGCGGGCAATCAGCTCCAAGTCAGATGGATCGGCCTTTGGATCTATTAGCAATCCCATTCAGTTTTAGCGCGTAACGTTGATTTACTGCGGGCTTCTGTACAAAGCTCACGCTTCAAAGTTACGAGAATCTCGCTATTTTTTTGAATGGTTCCACTTATGGTTAGAATGTCTGTATTTGGGGTGTTGGGGAAGTATTTTGAGTGTGCAAAAAATTAAAACAGGGAGCTCCAAAAGAAGCTCCCTGTCGATATCTCAGTGATCCAGCTTGCGCTAGCGCAAGGATCAAACGTTGAATGTGGTGTAAAACATGGAGCCAGAGTCGCCACCATCACCGTCGGCGATGCCGCCAGCGCAGATGGTTTGGTCCATGAACCAGACATCGTTGCCATCGTCGGTGGTGAGCAGCAGATCGACCAATACGTCGGTGACGGTCGATGTGATGTAGCCAGCCTTGGCACCGCAAGCATGGATCGACATGCCGACGGCAGGCGCTTTTTGCTTGGGCACAGACACGTTCATCAACGTGAGGATGTTGGTGATCGGGGCGATGATCATGATATAGGGCGATGCTGCCCAAAGCATGCCGATTGCACCTTGGCGTGTCGGTTTCACCGCTGCGCAAAATGGTGTGGCATTGATGACCGTATTGTTGGTCGGGGTGGCGATGGCGGCATCGACATAGTTCACGCCCAAATTGCCAAGGTTGGCTTGAACGGCACGCTTGAGCGTGCCGATCTGGTCGGTGCCAGCGACGCCGCCACTGTTGGGGCCGGGTTGCAGGATAGGTGTGCCGGCAGGGAGCAGGCTCCAGTTGGCGAGGACGTGGTTGCAGCTCAAGATGACCTTTTTGCCATCGGTATTGTCGGTGACGATGGCGCCAAGGGTGCCGTCCAAGGGGCAGCCCACTGCACCAAGGATGGCACCGGGTTGTGCGGGACGGTAGCGGCCCATAAAGCCCCTCAATCGGATTTTGCCAACCTCGACGTATTGTACATTGGCTACTGAGCCGTCTTGGAACTTGTGAACACCGTTTTTGTGATTGCCGATCTTAGTCACGTAGATGCGGATGCAGTTCTCACCAGTGTAGTTTTCACTTGAGGAATCTCCCAGACCGACGCCTACAAAGCCTTCGGTGTTTTTGTGGTAATGCTCGCGGATTGATTTTTTTTCTTCTTTAAACTTATTCTTGATCATAAAAGTGGGGATATTTTTTTGTGATAAATTCCGAGGTGTTTAAGTCCTTTGAGTTCAAGATGGTTGAAATCGTCCTATTCCATAAACCCATCTCTCAAATTTGTTTTAAGCGGTTGAACAACAATGCAGATTTTTTCATCCTCCTTTTTTGACCGGTGCCTTACAGCTTCAAATATTTGGCGGGTCGCGGCTACGGGTCTGCTACTTTTCACGGCGCTTGCGGTGTCGGGGCAGGCGCTTGGGTCGCGTGAGCGCGCGATGATTTTGAAGGTGATGGCCGATCAAGAGCTCGCTTGGAACAAAGGAGACCTCGAAGGTTTTATGCAGGGTTATTGGCACGACGATTCATTGCGTTTTATCGGGAAGAGCGGGATCACCTATGGCTGGCAAGCGACGCTAGACAATTACAAGAAGAGTTATCCCGATCGTGCAGCGATGGGCCAACTGTCATTCACAATCTTGCGGGTCGAGTCGCTGGGCAAGCGGCGCGCCTACGTGACGGGGGCATGGCATCTGCAACGCGAAAAGGATGCGCCGCAAGGTTATTATACCCTGCTCTGGCGCAAATTGCATGGTACATGGGTGATTGTAGCCGATCATTCAAGTTGAGCGAGGATCGTCGCGCTCCATTTTCCGTTGCTTGCTATCGGGGTGCGCGTAGGCAACACGTTTATTTAGGCATCCTTCAAGCCCCAGTTTTGCTGATGCAACTCAACTGGAGCACCCTTCCCTCTTTTTTTTCGGGAAGTTATTCACATCCATCGCTGTTGAGATGTTTCCAATAGGTGTATTTTGGTATCTAAAATGGGTGATTTGGTAATGTTTTTGTAAGGTTGGGATATGGAGGTTTGCCTGCTTTTCGCCCTTGGGGGCGAATTGGGGGCTATTCGCAAGTCCATTGGCCCGCCGACATTTGGTTGAGGATAACATGCCGCTTTTGAAGTGCTCCTGCAATCCTTCTAATAATGTGGATCAAATAGATTTTCTTGGCAATCGCCAATCTCCTATTTTACCAATAGTTTTTCGGGATCGTGTCACTGCGTCATACCATGGGGATCGCCTAACGACGGGAAGTGATAATCCTAATTGTAGATTTTACGTCCTTCTGAAATGGTACATCGTTTTGCTGTCTGGCTGCTATGCCTTGTTCCGCTATGCGGTAGTCTTTGGGGACAAATCCCTGTGTTTGTGAACGAGATTCACTATGACAACACGGGTGTGGATGTCGGGGAAGGTTTTGAGATAGCGGGCCCTGCAGGCACCAATTTGGCATGTTTCAGGGTCTATTTGTACAATGGGTCGGTCCCTGGTGCTGCAGTCGTCTATGATACGATCTTTCTTTCAGGGGTCATTCCTGATCAGTGCAATGGGTTTGGCACGGTCTTTTTCCCAGTAAACTCTCCTGCGCAGTTGCAAAACGGTTCCAGTGATGGCATGGCCCTTATCTTCAATCCGACTTTTGTAGGATGTGGCACGCTTGGCGTGCCCACCGTGGTGCAGGTGATTAGCTATGAAGGTGGTTTTACGGCTGCGGCTGGCCCGGCGATCGGGCGTACCTCGACCGATATCGGTGTCAATGAAGTCTCGACGACCCTGGTGGGACTATCGCTACAATTGACTGGAGCAGGTGTGTTGTATGGCGACTTCGCGTGGGCGCCTGCTGCTGCGGCTACGCCAGGTGCACCGAACAATGGGCAGACATTTGGGGGAACCGCCTGTGGGACAGGGCCTGTGATACCCACCGAGATCCGTTTTCGCTCGACGCCGTCGGGTTGCCTGCTGCCAGGCGGATTGTTCACGATTGAAGTTTGTGGTACTGATGCTGCGGGTTTCACTGCGATTTCCTACAACAGTCCGATCACGATCAGTCTCCTCTCAGGTCCTGGTGTCCTGAGCGGGACGGTCACCCAAAACGCATTTTTTGGTTGCGCCACCTTTACTGGGCTTAGCCTCAGTGCAGCTGGCACCTACCGTTTTCGTGCGACCGATGGCGTGCTGCTAGACACATCGCTGTTTGTGTACATTTCACCGACATGTGCCACATGCCCCAATCTAGATGCGGTCTTGGTGGATGCTTGCGGCGTGCAAGAAGGACGCAATGAGATCTTGTTTTTCAACTCTGGGGATTTTGCAATTCCTGTGAATGCGAACGCCTTCACGATCAATTACGGCACAACGCCGACCCCCAACACGGGCTATTGCAACACCATCGCGAGCAACCAATCCTACATCAACGCGCTCAATGCCATGGCAGGGTGTAGCTTGTTTCACGACGCGCTCAGCGAGTCGCCCATACCCCCCAACACAGATTTTTTGGTGATGAGTGTGACGCCCCTCACGACCTACAACTTTGCCGCTTGGTGCGGCTTGGGATCGGTGTATGTGATTTTCAGTACCGATGTCGATTGGAACATTGGTACTGGCAATTGGAAAAATTGCCTCGATTGCCTACCATTGGACCAAGGCACCACGCCGCGCTATTTCAATACCAACTTCTCTGGTTTGGGTGGCGGAGCAGGCTGCGATTTCACCTACAGTTACATCCCTTGTACAGATCTGCTGTGCCTTGGGGATGGAGACGGCATCGACTTTGGTTATGGCGGCGGCACACCGATCAGCAGTTGGAATGAGTGCAACCCAACAAATGTCTTGCCGGTCGCGTTTTCATTGCCTTTGCAAGCCGAGCGTGACGCAAGGGACGTGCGTCTGCAGTGGCAGACCAATTTCGAATCCAATTCCAATTACTTTGAAATTTCCCGTAGCACAAGTGCCCTAGGGCCCTTTACTGTGATCGGGACGACGGCTGCAGCTGGTTTCTCTGGAGAGCCGCGCGACTATGCCTACCGCGATGTGCATGCACCCGCGCAAGTGGCGTGGTACAGATTGGTGGAGATCGATGCCAATGGTGCTACGATGTATTCCCAAATCGCGATGGCAATGGGTTTGGCGGATGTGTCACAACTGCTTGTGAGTCATCAAGGGCGGCAATATGCATTTGATGCACAGGGCAGGGGAGCGGTGAGATTGGAGATATTTGATGCTGCTGGCAAGCTGCATCGGTCCATCGATGGGGTTCCAGGGGTTGTGGCCATGGACTTGTCCAGTTTCGATGCGGGCGTATATTTCTACAGGGTCACTGTGGGCATGGACGTCTTTGCTGGAAAACTGCCGCTGTTGGATTGATGATGGGCGCTGGGGACAAGGTGGGCCGCTGGCTCAAGATTTGCGCATCCACCCGGTCAAGAAGCGCCACGTCCGTCTTTGCTTCTCCCTGAAATATTGGAATTTCCCGAAGAGAAAGGCGTAGCAAGGCAGCAGCACATTGTAGATGGGCAGCAATCCAAAAATCCAAAGGAGCCAGTATTCCAATGAAAATCGCTCAAATCCAGCCGCCTCTGTGATCCAAACACCTATGCGGGCGACGCTGAATCCTGTGCAAGAAAACACGAGGAGTATCAACACCCAATGCACCACTTTTTGCTCACGCCATGCTTGCCAGCTCATGCGCTTGTGATTTGAGCGAGCCGTGCACGGGTACTGAGCAGGTCCTTGCGCACCTTGAGCGTGAGCAACAGCCAGACAAGAGCAGGTAAAAAGAGCATCGCTGTCACCATCCAATTCATGCCCGCCACGATAGTTACCAAGGGAAATGCGACCAAGAGGATCCAAAAAAGCCAATTGGCTTTGAGCGTGCGCTGGATGAGGCGTATCTTGATCGGTAGCAAGACCTCAAGCATGCGATCAAGGTAACTCGACATCCCAGGGATATATGTATAGGGACGCAATACCTTGTAGGCAGCCCAAGCCTTGTCCACGGGGTCGTAGGGATTTCCCTTGTGCGCCGCAGGTGCCTCCAAATAGGTCAGGGCTTCCTCCATCGATGTCACCTTGGCAGCAATGTCCAGCATTTCCTCCTCCTCCATATTCCTATAGAGGCGCTGGTTGCACTGGTTACAGGCATAGCGCAAGGCATCTTGGGTCGCATGACAATTGGCACAGGCGACGCGAAATGCTTTTTTCCTATTCTTGGGCGTTTTCATACAATTAAAACGGCCTAAAGTTAGCACCTTTTGAAGAAATTTTTTTGACTGTTTGGTGCTTCGGTGTGCTTGTATTTTGGGTACATTGCTTCATATTTAGCAGCACCGCAAATGACACTACCAAAGGGCACTGACCCCACGCAAAAAATTTGGACTCAGCCAACTGAAGCCAATACTGCCAAAGTCCTCCTGTTGGGATGGCTTTTGGTGGCCAGTTTTGGCATCATGATCGTCATGTATATCATCCCGCAAATCCAGTGGATTTTTTCTGACCGCCAGCAATATGCCGCTTACAGCAGTTGGGTTTCAGATGTGCTCGTCATGCATGCCTTTTGGGTTGTGATCATCATGATTTTCGTAGGTGGCTTGGGAATGACCTCTAAAAAACCCTGGGCTTATGTTCCCGTTAGGGCAGCATTGATTGCCTGGTTTGGATTGGGGATCTTTCAAGTCTTGGTCACCGCCTACCGCTACCCACGTGGCCTATTTCCTGTTTTGCTGAACCTCTTGGGAATCGATTTCCCGCCGACGCTACATTCGATGACTACGCTCGCACTGAACGTCATTTTCATTTATGGCCTCATCTCGTTGGGCAGCCCAGATATGCAGCTTCTTTTGGAGGTCGATTCCCGCAAGAAGTCTAGGGCCATCTTGATAGGTCTAGGAATGGTCGGCTACGCTGTGCTTTGCTACGCGCTCAATGAATTGCTCATAGATCCACAAGTGCTTCCTCAGATTGATTTTCAGTTTTGATCGGGTGGTGGATAGTCTGTGAGTGCCCATCCACCAATAGATGGGGAAAACGGTCGGCAAAAACGCTCCAAATGCGCGTGAATTGAAGCGCATGAGGCAACTTTAGAATTCTGATCCAGAAAAGGAATGCATTTTCCAGAACTCACTTGATTTCTATGAACGAAGACACTCAATTGGAGGCGATTTCAAGGTTGAGAGATTGTTAATTAATGCAAAAGCAACCCACAACTTATCCACGAACCTGCGTTTCCTGCAAATAGAGGCCGATGGCTACTGGACACTCGCCCCAAAGTGCTTGCGGGCACCACCATTTTGTTGTAATCTAGCCTCACAAGACCAAAAGAATTTGAAAAAATACTCATTCATAGGTGCTGGTGTGATCGCAATCGTCGTGTCAGCCATTGTTTTTTGGCCAGGAGGTCAGACTGTTCCACAACAGTTGCGTCAAGGGTTCAAGGACATCAAGAAAAGCTTTTCTTGGGAAGCTCCAGCAGCCCCGATCCATAAATATGGGATTGATCTCGGCGAGCTCTACCTCTGTACAGATGTCGTGAAACCCAACGAGAGCCTCGGCAAACTCTTGGGCGAGAATGGCATCCCTTATCAGATGGTGGATGAGCTTGTGGCCAAGAGCAACGGCGTCATCGACGTGTCCAAGATCAAGGCCGGCAAATCCTATTGCATTCTGCGCTCAAGCGACTCGCTTGATCAGGTCAAGTACTTCATCTATGAGCAAGACCCGATCAATTATGTGATTTACGAGATCGGCGACAGCATCTCAGTGACTGCTGGCCAAAAAAAGGTGGAGACCGTCGAGCGTCGTGCCGCTGGACTCATCACGTCTTCCCTCTGGAATGCATTGACCGACAACAATCTCGATCCCCAGATCGCAATGAACATGTCTGAGATCTATGCCTGGAGCGTGGACTTTTTCAGGCTGCAAAAGGAAGACTACTTCAAATTGATCTTTGATGAGCAATATGTCGAGGGCCAACGCGTAGGTGTCGGGCAGATCAGGGCAGCCTTGTTCAATCATGGTGGCAAGGATTTCTATGCCGTGCAATTTGACCAAGATTCCACCATGGAATACTTTGATGACCATGCATTGAGCTTGAAGCAAGCCTTTCTCAAAGCGCCTTTGCAGTTCCGCCGTATCAGCAGCAACTTTAACCACGCACGTTTTCACCCGATCCTCAAGATCAGG
The DNA here is from genome assembly GCA_031415375.1 of Bacteroidota bacterium. GTDB lineage: Bacteria > Bacteroidota > Bacteroidia > J057 > JADKCL01 > JADKCL01. The sequence continues at coordinate 8,864 of JANORP010000021.1, forward strand.
CGGCCGCACCTCGGCACCGACTACGCTGCTGAGACGGGCACACCGATCTGGTCGATCGGCAGTGGCGTGGTGGTGCAGGCAACCTTCAACCGTGGCATGGGCAACTTTGTCGAGATTCGCCACAATGCCACCTATACCACCAAATATCTGCATATGTCGGGCTTTGCGCCAGGCATTCATGCAGGTGCGAGTGTGACGCAGGGGCAGACGATCGGCTACGTCGGCAGTACAGGCTTGGCGACCGGGCCTCACCTCCACTATGAAATGCTCAAGAATGGCGTGCATACAGATGCCACCAAAGAAGACATGCCACATGGCGACCCGATCAGCAAGGAATGCATGGGTGCATACACGATGTACAAGGATCAGATGATCGCCAAGCTCAAGGCAATCGAGGTCCCTGCGGAGAAGAAGCGTGTTGCGAGTGCTGGGAAATTCTAAGGAATGATTCCCGACTTTCTATTCTGATAGCGCCTTCAGGGGTATTGAACATGCCGATCAGCTAGCGCCGCCGGTCACATAGACCAGCTCGCCACCGTCGCATTTCACTTGCCAGACATAGCTTGCCCCTTGGCTGCTCATGGCTTGGAAGAAGCGATCTTTGGTCGCTGCCCATTCCTTGCCTTCATAGACGCAGGATGCCTGTACCAGGAAAAAATCATTTTCGATGACGGCGCATAGCAGGGGAGGTGACTTGAGTGCCTTCACGCTTTGGCCCAGTTCAATGCCTGTCGTCGCGCTGCCGAGTGTGTTGAGCCATGACTCGACCTCTAGGGCGAGTGTGGCCGGGCTGATGAAACGGTAGGCTTTGAGCAACAAGCGTGGATAGACAGCCTTGCCATAAGCATTGGAAATCGGGTTCCGCATCCGGATGCGGCTAAAGATCGTCTCTTGTGCCGTCTTGTATTTGGGATAAGCCTCCATGGGATCCATCTCCACCTTTTTGTAATCTGGAAAAATCTCCAAGGTCCATTGATCGACTTGCTGCCCGAGCGTGAGCGTTTTCACAGCCTTCACGGTGGTATGTGTGGTACTGTGCGACTCGGAGTTCAGCTCACCCTTCACTTCAAAGCCAGAATGCGATTCACTATGTGTCTCTGAATGCGTGACAATGGTGGTGTTGCTATCGACAGGTATGCCATTGGCGCCTGTCGTGCCACCGCCTTCTTGGAGATTCACATTGCAAGCGCTCAGCGTCAGAGCGACGATGGTGGCTACAAAAAGGAAAGCTGATTGGATTTTCATGCCCCAAAAGTAATGCATTGGGGTAACAAATGGTGATCGCAAGCCCGGTCGGGATCTGTAATCGAGGCACACTGATATGCATCCTATTTCGTTTGGCCGAGGAAATCATGCAGCTGTGGCGAATAGAAAGCAGGAAAATGATGATATTCACCCCCATAATGCCGCTCCGTATGCCCCCACAGTTCACCCGCGCCATTGTGCGCACACCTTGCGTCGCCATGATTGATGGCCTTACCAGTGCCAATCTCGGCCTGCCCGACCACGAGCAGGCGCTGCGACAGCACGCAGCTTATGTCGCTGCGCTGCAAGTTTGCGGACTCAGCGTGGAGGTGCTGCCAGCCGATATGCGTTTCCCAGATTCGACATTTGTTGAGGACGTCGCGCTGTGTACGCCGCACTACGCGATCGTGACCAACCCTGGCGCGCCCTCGCGCAATGGCGAGCGCGCGCTCATTCGCCCGAGCCTGGCACAGTATTTTAGAGAAATCGCAGACATCGATTTCCCCGGCACACTCGACGCTGGCGACGTCATGATGGTCGGCGACCATTATTACATCGGCCTCAGCGCGCGCACCAATGCCGTCGGTGCGGCGCAGCTCATCACCATTTTGGCGCAACATGGCATGACGGGGCAGGCTGTCCCACTGCGGCATGTATTGCATCTCAAGACAGGCATTTCCTATCTGGAGCACAATCGGCTGCTGGTCTGCGGCGAATTTGTCGATGACCCTACCTTCGTCAGTTTTGACCGCATCGTCGTCGATGCGGCCGAGGCCTATGCCGCCAATTCCCTGTGGATCAATGACCGGGTACTCGTGCCGGCATCTTGCCCGCACACGCAAGCGCTGATCGCCCAACTGGGCTATGAGGTGATCACACTGGACATGTCGGAGTTTGAAAAGGTCGATGGTGGCTTGAGCTGCCTCTCCCTGCGCTGGTAATGTGAGTCCTTGCCTTTTCCATCGGACTTGGGAATGTAGCTGCGATGCACTATCTTCAAGCATGGCTACCGCAAAACCGTTTCACCACTTCCCCTTGCAGCTACTGAAAATGTGGAGCACCATCTGCATCCTGATCGCGCTGCTAGGCAATGGCAAGGTCGCAGCACAGACATTTTCATTTGGGGCCAAACTTGATCTGGGGATGGCTTGGATGCCCATGCAGCCTGCCAAGGCAGTTGGCTGGGAGCAGCGGCCCTGGTTAGGGCCACAAATGGGCGGCTTTGCAAAATATGTCTTCAACCGCAAAATAGGGGTGGAGGCGCAGCTGAGTTTCAATCAAATCACCAGCAGGATGCGCCTATTGAGCCATAGCACAGATGTGAATGGTGTCGTAGTCGGTGATGAATACCTCTATCAGCGCTATCGCATGGCAGCGTTCAGCTTGCCAGTCATGTTGTCGATTTCCCAAGCATGGTGCAACATCTTGATCGGTGCCCAGCTCAATACCATCGTGGGGAGCAGCAACCGCACTTGGGGCAATGTGCTTATGGATGGGCAGTTGCCTCATTATGTAGCCTCTTACCATCCGCTTCCCATCAAGCGCTTTGATCTGGGACTCAAGATCGGGTTGGTTACGCGTCTGGATGGAAACTTTGCTATCGAGGCGAGTTATTACCATGGCCTGCGCGACCTTGCCCGAGCAGATTCTGGCGTGGCTGTTTGGAAGGTGCGGCAGTTGACGTATGGATTGCGCTATACGATTCCCAAAAGCCAGCGTTGAGCAGCAAAACTTTAGAAGCTTTCAATTCTTAATGAAAATTATTATCCTGTATATCAGGTGAATGCAAAAATTTGAAGCATTACTTTCAATTTGTATTGAAACTTCTAAAATAAATACACTAGCTTTGGGGACAGTTCAAAAGTAGTCTTAATCGCTACAATTATGTTACAAGGTCTCGTTTTTCTTTTGTTGCTTTTCATGATGGTTCTCGGGCCTGTCCAAATGATCTTGTCCTTGATTTTGCAATCTGATTTCTTGTTGCCCAAGCGCCGAAAATATTTTGCGGTTTATTGGCTGGGAATTGTTGGCTATTTTGTCGGAATTTATCTGCACCATCTTCCGATTGATGCATTGCATACGATGGCATCCTATCGGATTTATTTCTTTTTGGGCGCAGCTTCTCTGGCGATTTACAATCTACTCGTCTGTCTTTTAGGGCACAGGCTGCCTTGAGCTAGCCTTCACCTACATACAGCATTTTTTCATTTCCAAATCTTACGATTATGGCACTCATCTTAATTGTTATGCTGATCGTCGGCCCTTTGCAATCGCTGGCTCTTTTGATATTCATCCTATTGCTGGTTATGATAGCCATCGGCTCCGTGCAATTGCTATGGGCTTTGATAAGCATTCTGTTTACACGTCGAGGTGACATCAAGCGACACCTTGGATATTATCTTATCGAAGTTTTGGGTTATTTCATCGTGATGTATGTGTTTCTTCTGCTACAAGCAGAAGAAACTTATTTTTCGTTTTTCTTTTTATGCGTCCATATTCTTAGTGCTTGGGCATTGGCCTATTATCATCTGCGTATTGTTTTGATGTCGCGTAGTGCAGAAAATGAAGCACTTATTGTATTTGAATGGCCATTTGAACCTTTTTCCAAATGGGGCCTGAATTGAGTGGAAATCCTGATCGATGATTCAATATTATTTCAAAAATAAATACACAATATCATGTATCAAAACTATTTTCAACTGCTCTCAACCATGTTTGTCTTGGGCTGCATCCAATTGATTTGGGCGCTCTTCCACATGGCAATCACCAAATCGGTTACGGTTTCGCGACATTTTGCCTATTACTTCATTGGGGTCGCACTCTATTTTGTGGTGCTGATGCTTTTGGGGAGCCTTGCGGATACCTTCAATGCATTCGAACTGCTCGCTATCATCCATTTTTTCGTGAGTGCATTTGGACTTGCGATCTACCACGTCGTGATCGTCGGGATGAGCATTTGGTTGCGGTGGGCGCATGCTGAGGCCACCGCAACCGCTCATGAAGCCAATTGTTGATGCCCTGCTGGTATTTCATTCCTTATTCCAATTTCATCCACAAATTCACATTGCGTCCTATGGAAACATTGCCATTGATCATTGCCCTTGTTTGGCTTGCGCAGATCATCATTGCGGTATTGCTTTTTGCATTGTCGTCATTTGACCGCGTCAAATTCCTGATGGAGATTTATCTCTCAGGTGTCGTACTCTATTTCCTTTTTTTGCTGCCAGTTTTCGCGTGTTGCTACGGCTGCCCCGAATGGATCATGTATGCCTATTGTTTTGGGATCCCCGTGGCCTTGAGCATTTATCATGTAGTGGGCGTAATGTTGCACTTTCATTTGCGCGGCCGATCATCGAAAAGATTGCAGTTTCTATCAGTAGAACCGCAATTGAACCAGCAATGATTCAGCGATCCTTATTCTCCATGATCAAATAAACCTCCTATTTTTCGTAACTTCGCGGTGGAAATTACCTCTGGAAAATGAAAGCCAAAATTACCATCATCGGCGCGGGTGTCTCAGGATTGACGACGGGGATTGTGCTGCTCGCGGCCGGCTACGATGTACATATTGTCACGGCCGCCATGCCGCAAGACACGACCTCCGCGCGGGCAGCAGCACTTTGGTTTCCTTTTCAGATGGGCCCTGTGGATCAGGTCAATACCTGGAGCAAGTATTCCTACGAAGTTTTTGAAGCCCTCGCAGCCGATCCTACCTCGGGCATCCACATGCGGCCCCTGCTTGAACTCATCGCGCAGGAGGCCTATGCGTGGTGGAAAGATGCCCTGCCGCCACACGCGATTCGCCCCGCATGTGCAGCAGAATTGCCGCAAGGTTTCACGCTGGGATATGTGATCCAAGTCCCGATCATCGAGACGCCCATCTATCTCGCTGATCTCATGCGGAGGTATGCACAGGCGGGCGGCACGATCGCACTCGCGGAAATCCATTCCATTGCCGATATTGCGCACACCGCCCATTGTGTTGTCAATTGCACGGGATTGGCAGCCAGGGAGTTGGTGGGCGACGATGAGTTGTTTCCGATTCGTGGACAGATCGTGAAGCTGGTCGCAGATTCAGCGATTCAGGCGATAGCTGCCGACATGCACTTGTGGAATAGCGAGACGGATTTGGCTTATATTATACCGCGTAGTGATTGCATCGTCTTGGGCGGCAATGTCTTGCCGCATGACGGCGATCTTACCATCGATGAGGCTGCGACCGAGGGCATTCGCAGGCGCTGCGAGCGCCTTGATGGCCGCTTGGCAACATTGCAGTTCCTGAAAGCTGAGGTTGGTTTGCGACCAGGCCGCAAAGAGATCAGGCTGGCCCGTGAAGGCAATGTCGTTCACAACTACGGCCACGGTGGCGGCGGCTATACCGTCTCTTGGGGCTGCGCCCAATCGGTTTTGGCGCTGATTGATGAATATTTGGAGGGGCTGCAAAAAACATGACACTTGCCCCAAATTCCCCAAAGGATGCAGGTCTTTGGGCGCTCGTCGTCACCTACATCGACGATTTTCCTAGCTTCATTTGCTGCGAATTCCATGATATGCACGGAAGCCTGCACCAGATTCTGGACAAGGTGCCTGTCATCACCCTAGACGATATCGATGAGAAGACACAACTACCGATACCAGTGAAGATTCCGGGCACAATATTGGAGCATTTTTGTGTCGATGGACGCACTTGCATTCGCTTCAAAACAGCCTATTCCATCCAAAGTACAGCAGGGCTGGAGGAATTTTGGGTTTGGTCATCGCAAGTGGATTGAAGGGGAAATTTTAGAGCTTCGATTGGCATGGTAAAGCCTATCTTTGTGGTTCAAAGATAGACCCGCAGTGAAAAAAATCGTCCTTCGTCATCTTTTCAGGTCTGCCGACCGTGCCAAAATTCACGCAGTTGTGGCTGATTTTGAGCAGTTTGGGGCATTTCATCCTTTAATGAAGCAGGTCACGCTGGTCGAGCGCATTTCTCCATATCTCTCAAGCTATGACATCAAGGAGGAGACCAAACTCTTTGGTTGGCTCAAGATGAAACCACGCTACCGCGTGGTCGTGGAGACCGCAGCGGCGCATGATGGCGTCGTCTATACCGCCAAAATCATGGGTATCATGCGCCTACGCATCGTGCTGACATTGATGGAAGAGGGAGGGCAGTTGTGGTTGCTAGAGGCGGTCGAAGTATCGGATATTCCGCTCCTCACCGGGATGTTTCTGGATGTGTTTTCCCCTGCCCACAAAGAGGCTTTTGCACGATTGCGCAACAAGCTCCACAGCGCGATTTGACTGGATTGAAGTGGCGTTTGCCAATCCGTTTTGATTGGAATTTCTGTGTCCCCTCTTGCGGAAACCCACGGGCTCGCCGACCTTTGCATCCATAAATCAAATGCATCCCTATGGCAACCATCCACTACCTCAAAGGCGACGCCACTGTGCCACAAGCAGCTGGCACCAAAATCATCGCCCATGTATGCAACAATATTGGAGGCTGGGGCAAGGGCTTTGTCTTGGCAATATCCAAGCGTTGGACATCGCCAGAGGAGTCTTTTCGTGCATGGCACCGCGACCGCGCCCACAATGATTTTGCACTGGGTAGCATCCAGCTCGTGCAAGTCGGTTCCTACATCCATATCGCCAATATGATCGGGCAGCAGGGTCTGAAGGCGGGCAGCGATGGCCCACCCATCAGATATGATGCCGTCGCGGATTGCCTCGCCAAGCTTGCGCTGGCAGCGCAGGCCATAGGCGCAAGTGTACACATGCCGCGCATCGGCACGGGACTCGCTGGCGGGAAGTGGGAGCGCATCGAGCCGCTCATTCTGGAGACGCTGGTTGCGGCAGGCGTGCAGGTCTATGTGTATGATTTTGAGTGAGTGGCAGGTCCTTGCTAGGTGTACGGAGGTATTGGGCTGCTAATTAATTCGCGAGCCGGAGGCTCGCTATTCTGCCACCGTGGGAGCCGGAGGCTCCCGGTTCTGCCACCGTGGGAGCTCCCGCACAATGTGCGGGACAGGCGCAGCTCCCGGTTCAATTGCTGAAATTGTTGTATGTACACCCAATACTTACTTGCGTTTCATCCCGAGGCTTGCCCATAGGTCGCGCAGGCCAGACCCAAATACGCCGAGCGCCATCGCGGCCATCACCCAAGACAGCATACCGTAATCTGCCTTCAAAAAGCCAGTGGGCTGCTGCCACCATTCCCAGATGAGAGGGGTCAGACAGGCGAGCAGGCCACCATAGACGATGCCCATGATCGAATGCATGGCGCGCTCACCTTTGGGCAGTTTGCGGGTCGCATCCTCCTCGATGAAGTCCCAGAGCGTGATGCCGATCTCCCCCAATATGATCAAGGAAAATACCACTGCGAATGCGCCATGCCATTCCAGCCAGCCCAGACTGAAAAAGATCACCGCATAAGAAAAATCGCGTGCAGCATGCAAGCGCAATTCCAATACTGCCGTCACCGCTTTGGGTAGCCGCAGTTTATACTCGTGGTAGTAGAGCGTATCAAAGGCACCAAGTGCCGCCTGTACCAGTGCGATGTACAATACTGTTTTCATGCTTGCAAATAAATCATGCCATCGTAACGAAACAATAAGCCCAAGATGGAAGACTTGGTCTCGACAAGTATTTTCCAGCCACCGTCTTGCGCGCGCACCTCTGCCCGCACACTGACCGCGATCCACGACGGTATTTTGATGCCCCTAAAGCGGGTGAAGACGGGGTCAAAGCGCAATATACCGCCTGCAAAGTGCAACCGCATGGCCATTTCAGTGTGTCCCACAGCCTCGATGAAGAGGCCGTTTTCGGCCCATTGCGAGGTGCGGAGGGGTTTGCCAGCAAAGTCCCTGATCCATGTTTCGCGCGTCGGCGATCGTTGTATTTCGAGCCGCAAAGGCGTCGCGGCGCTTACGCGCGGCACGTCCATGAGGCGATTGAGCACCTGCACGATCGGTCCTTTTCCATAAGTGACCGCTACGGTGCCCGAGGCATGCACGCTAGGGGCGGGGCCATGCACGAATTGCAAGGTCGGCTCCAACAGGGCAAAATCGGCCCCTAAAAGTTGCATATAGATCGATGTTGCCGTCATTCAGCAACGAAATTCGGCGATGGGGGACTGTGATCCTAGCGTTGCGGCAAATTTCCAGGGATCGTGTCGATCAGCAGGAAAGCATGCTGGATCAAAGGGGACATGCTGCACACGCTGGCCAAATTGCTTATCGCAAGGCTGTATTGTACCTTTGGAGGACGATGGAAACGAATCTCAAGCGGAGCTGAATGAGCACCAAAAACCCCGAACAAGTATTGCGCAAGCGCAATCTCTTTCAATTGATCGACAGTTTTGTTCCCGCCAATATCAAAAAGGCCATCAAAATGCTGGAGCATGACCGGGGCCTCCATCAAGCCTGCAAGCAGCGCTATTATCCCCTCATGCGCCTTATTGATCCTGATTTGGGCGGTGGATTTGAGCTGCTCTATGCCATCCCAGAGGCGCTGCGCAGTGGTGGCGACGAGGGCTTTTTGGAAGCTTTTGTCGCACATTATGCTGCACTGAGTGCGCATGACATCGTGGGTTTTTGGGTGAGGAAGCATCCTGATGTGCTCACGCATATCACGAGCAGCGCCTTGCTCAACATGGTCGCGCAGATGGATTTGCCACCAGCCGCCGATATTTGGGACATCACTTTGCTAGACGAAGGCAAACCGCTGGTGCTCCCGCATCCATGGGCGGCTTTGAATTTTTTGGATGGCCTACAGCTGCACCATGCTGCGCATTTTCAAGCATTTGTGCCACACCTGCCCACGATGACTTTCATGACACAACTCACGGCCCAGGCTTGTCAATTGGCGGGTTTGCCCGAGGCTGTCGGTGAGCTTGCGCAATTGGAAGTTTTGCGATTGCCACAAAATCTACTCGGCGAATTGCCGACTGTGATAGGGCGGCTAGGGAGCTTGCGGTGGCTTGATGTGAGTGACAATCAGCTGATGGTGCTACCCGATTGGGTCGGCAATATGGGCAGTCTTACCATCCTCAATGTGCAGGGGAATGCCTTGGAGGATGTGGCAGCCCCGATCTTTCAGATTCCATCTCTCCTACAGCTTTTTTTGCAGGGCAATAAGCTCACAGACTTAAGGGTGCCAATGGGCATGATCGACAGTCCTCTCGAAACCCTCTGCCTGTCGCACAATCCGTTGGTGGATTTTCCGGTGGGGATACTTTCGTTTCCTAGACTCACCCGTTTGGAACTGAATGCCTGTGGGCTGTCTGCATTGCCTGCCAGCATTTCCAAGTTGAGCAACTTGCAGACTTTGAGTTTGCGCAACAATCCCTTGGACATGCTGCCCGATGAAATCTGCGCATTGACACAGCTGGAATTTCTCGATCTCAGAGGCTGTCTGCTTGCGGAGTTGCCGATGGAAATTGGGAATTTGGAGCGCTTGGTGACATTGGATTTGCGTGGGACGAAGCTTACAGAATTCCCGTCTTCCATGCAGTCGCTCAGTCGCTTGCGCTACCTGCATGTGGATGCACACATGCGCGTCGCGGTAGCGACGCAATTGTCTGCGATCCAGACTTGGCTTCCGAATTGTGTCTTTGATGCCGGGGAAGGCATTGTTTGAGGAGTGAACCCATTGTATATTTATTGTTGCGTTCGCTTAAGTCCTGCGCAAATTTCATACGATCACCGATGGACCGATCCAGGCTAGAAATCGATTTTCCTCAAGAGGCACCTACATGGCTGGAGTGCCCCGTTTGCGGCGAAGAGACCAATTCCTTGAAGGAATACCACGTACTGGACACCCTCTTTTTCGCTTTATTCTATGTCACATGGCAGAGCATAGATTGTGTTGCTTGTCCAGATTGTATGCGCAGGTACCTCGCCAAGCGATTGCTGATCAATTTTTTCAGCGCAAATTTTAGTTGGCCTGTATTGGTATTGCCGCGCTACCTCATCCTATTTGGGCGGTCCTTTACCTTGGGGCATTCCAAAGTGATCGATGAAGAATTTAGGGAAGGATATGAAAAAGCCTGCCTACGGGCCAAGTGGGCTGAAGAAGACGCACGCAACTTGTCCGATCCATCATCATTTTGATCTGTTTGAACGCATTTTTTGGAAAGTCTTGCAAACCGCTCGATTTCTGCTTACTTTCATGTTTGAATTGGGAAACTTCGGAGACTACTCCGCGTCGAAAGCTAAATTGATCGTCATGAAAACTGTGCTTGCTGCATTGCTTGCTTTTTTTTGTTGTGGATTTATTTCCGCCCAAAGCCTCATTCCAGCCCCTTGGACCTTTAGTTCCTGTTCCTTTGGCGTCTCCCCAGACGGTTGGGTAAATTGCAATACCTCGCCTGACTGTGCGGCAAGCCGTTGCACGGTGCCGGTGGGCTGTACAGGACAGGCAGTGATGTGTTTTGGAGAATCCTTTTATTATACGTTGCCGACAGCGCTCACCGTCGGTCAAAACTATACAGTGACCATGGGTGTCTCGGTCGGGCAGTTGGGGAGTGCATCGGTGGTACCTGGGCTACATACCTTTAACGTGATTGGCTTGTTGCTGCCGCCGACCAATTGTGCAGGCCCTTATGGCAATGTCTGTAGCACACCTGGATCTACATTGCTGCTCAGTGGCAATATGACCGGTCTGGGTTGGCAGTCATTTACCAATACATTTACTGCAACGACTGCATTGCGCACCATCGTGATCGGCAACTGCGACAACACTGGCAATGGTGGCAACCTTTTTTGCAACTTTACCCTTACGCCTTCCGTCGTGCTGCCTGTGACGCTCACCGATTTCAGCGCCGAGTCCAATGGCTGTGAGGTCAATGCACATTGGGCAATCGGCAACGATGGCAGCAGCGTGGATCGCTTTGAGCTGATCAAATCTGTCGAAGGCCGCGACCCCGAGGTTGTCGGTACGCAAGCTGCCGCCCCCAATCGATCGGACTATTCGCTCATCGATATTACGCCTGCCATCAATGCGAGTTATCAGTTGCGGGTGGTTTATCGCGACGGCGAGGCTTCTCAATCTGAGTTGATCCATGTACAAAGTGATTGTGCAGACATCCAAAACGCGATCGAGGGCAACCCGGTTCGTGGCAATGAGGCCATGTTGCGTTTTCACCACACAGGTGCTGCAATGACCCTCACCATCAGCAATATCGAGGGTCGCATCGTGCATCAAGAAATCATCGCAGCAGGCGATGCGGGCTGGCAAAGGCATCGGCTCGACGTCACCGGCCTACAGCCGGGCATCTACTTTGTGCGCACGGGCGATGGGCAGGTTGCCAAGTTGCAATTGATGCGTTGATCCATAGCAGTGGCTATTTCAGAGGGAATTGCCCTGCGCTGTTGGATGATCCAATTTGGGCGTGACGTGTGGGAGTGATATTCTCTTTCAGCTCTTCACTACAAATTCCTGCACCCAATCCAATTTTGTAGTGGGGACAAAAAAGAAGCTACGCTCCTTGTTGTCTTGAAATTTGGCAAGGGTTTCTGTAGGAATGAGGTCTTTGCCGATTTGCTCAAACATGTGCATGCCGAGCGCTTTCATATGGCGCTCGATTTCACCCTCGACCTTGCCAAAAAGGACTTCGCAGATGATGATGGGTTGGTCGCGTTGCAGGGTTTCATAGCCCTTGCTCAAGATATAATGCTCGGTCGCCTCAGTATCCATCTTCATGATGTCGATGGCTGGCACCTGATTGCGCTTGGTAAAATGATCGAGCGTTTCGGTGGCGACCTTGTAACTGATCATATCGGGGTTGTTGTGGGTGTTTTCCGTTGCCCCAATGCCGCTCAGGTGGTATTGCAAATACTTGTATTTGGGGCGCTTGCCTTCAAAGAACGTCACCTCGCCATCCTTGTCTGAAAGCGCAATTTTGCTGATGGTTGTGTTTTTCCAACCATTCAATTCCTTGTTGCGCAAGAGGTAATGGTTGGGCCCGTCTGCTGGCTCAAATGCCCACACCTTGATGTCGGGATTCACGACATTGGCGACGGCTGTGTAGAAGCCGATGTTGGCACCGACGTCAAAGAAGACCTTGGCACGGGCTGCCAAGACCATAAAAATCGGTGTAAACTCATAAGGGAGCGCCCGCTCCCAAAAGTAGATATGGGCCGCACTTGACTCGTTGAGTGCGAGCTTAAAGCTGCGCCCACCGCCGAGGCTGAGTTTGATCTTGCCTGATACTGAATGCCGTAGGTTGGTGCCAAAGACATCATTGAGCGTGCGCACGTAGTTGCGCACGATAAAATTGATCTGTGGCTGGTAAAAAACGTTGTAAAATATCCTTTGCATTCTCTAATCGTATCAATTGAGCTGCAAGGTCGTGGATTTTTGGGGAAATGACAAAGGGCAGCTCTGAAGGGGAAATGCATGCGGCTGATCGCTTTTTTGGGTGCCGCCGCAAAGCAGCCATAGATTTGGCTGCTCCTGGGATATCAAGTTTGTGGGGCGGGTGCCCTATTTGCAATTGCAATCAAAGTCCCAAGTGCAATTTCGATATTTTTTGATGCACTTGCCGTTGCTGTCATAGATGAGGCAATCGTCTTTGCAACACATGCAGCCGGGAATGCTCAAGGAGGAACCTTCTGCGGATTTGGCGCTGCTGGCCAATTGGACTTGCAGGCCCTCGGTAAAGCGCGCGATTTCGTTGCCTTGGGCATCGATGATCGACTTGCCATCTTGGGAGATCTTCAAATCCAAAATGGTGGCTTTGCCCAGTTCCAAATCCCCAATTGTCTTTGCACCATCGGTCGCAGTGACCGTCTCTTTTGGGCTTGCAGGTTCTTTTGGAGCGCAGGTTGTCAGCACAAAGCCGAGCATGAGGAGCAGGCAAATCATCGAATTTCTTGACATGGCATTTTTTCTTAGTGTTTCACCTAGCAAAAACGTTGCCCCCATTCCCTAGACAAGTAGCATAGTCATTGCTCTTGGACAAATTTCGAAACCAGAAATTGATTATGATATGATCTGTGTCAATACATTGACCAACAATTGGCATCATTCAGGAATGCGGATAGCTTTGATTGCTCTTTTTGCGCTCCGTGCTGGATGGATGATGGTGAAAATTTTGCCAATTCTGCGGGAATGGCAAAATGTTATATGTGATTGGTGCATGTAGGGGAAGGTCGCGACCTTCCCCTACATGCACCTACATGGGCCTACATGGGCCTACATGGAAAAATCAGCCATTCCTGCGGCATAGACGTTCATCAAAGGATTTTCATCCAGAGCTGGGGTTATTGCACCACGATTTTCAAGCGTGCTAGGATGTCGCCTGCCTTGTGTGCTTGCACCATATAGACGCCCGCAGGCAGTCCCTCGCGGGCGAGCGTAAGCTCCTGCCCACTGAATTCGAAGTGCCTGACCTCCTGCCCCAATAGATCGACAATGCTGATGGTGGCCGCATCCACCTCCGCTTCCAAAGTGAGCTTGCAGCTTGTCGTGAATGGATTTGGATAGATGACCATGCCATTGCTGTCGCGTGCAGGCGCAATGGCTGTGATCACATCTTGCCGTTTCCTGATCTCACCACAAAAGTTGCAAAAGAGGTAGCAATATCCACCGGGCGTGACCAGCGCCTTGTAGGGCTCTGGAGCGATCCAGGCAATGCCGGTGCTTTCGGGTTGCCATGTCGTGCCACCGTCTGCAGTGACCATGACATTGCCCGTATCGTTGGCGGCGACACAGTGGAGATTGCCTTTGGTTGCAAAACTATAGACATTGGGAAATGTGAGTTGCTGGACAAACGATCCGCCACCGTTGGTCGTTTTGTAGATGTGGCTGCCATCTGAAAAATAGCCTTTCAAAGGATCAGAGAAACGAAAATGGTAAGCCGAGAAGCCTAGATTGTTGTTGGCGACGATCCAACTGAGGCCGCCATCTGTGGTCTTGAGCAGCCCTGTATTGGTGTCGAGATAGCCGCCCATAGGTGTGACCATTTGCAGGTTTTGCCCAAAAAACAGGGTATCGACGAGATAATTGAACGCTGCGCCATTTTGTTTGAACCGCCGCAAGCGCCCGCCATTGTTGAGGTACAAGCCAGTGGAATCGCTCAACAAAGACAGCGCCTCGACGACAAAGGAGGAATCCAGATTGTGGGTGGTATAGGTTTGAAATCCGTCGGTTGTCTTCAAAATCTGAACGGGTGCGCCGCCCTTCATCAGGTAACCCACAGAGGAATCGAGCATCGCAATTTTATTGACGAAACTCCAACCGGGGATGTAGCGTTTGTTCCAGGAGATACCGCCATCGGTGGTGCGCAGTACACAGGCACCTCCGGTGTCGGTGGCCGCAAAGTAGCCGATGTCGTCAGTAGGAAAGGCAGCATCGACGAACTGCGCATTCGGGTCTTGGTAACTCACCGCCCATTGTGCCTGCGATGCATGAAATGTGAAGGTCAAGAGCAAACAAGCAGCAACGATTGTATAGAGAATCTTCATATTCATTCGATCGGGCGAAGCGGTGCTGTGGTAGAGCCATTGACGGGCAAATCGGCCGCTCAACCGCGCTTGGAGGCCGCTCAACTTCGGTTCTAAGGTAATGAAACTCCGCAAACAATGCGTCTCAGGATGTCGCGAAACGATCCGATCACGTTTTTTTCGGCTACGGTCGCAATGGGGCCGCCGCCATCGTATATATAGTGGGGTGAGACCTAGCTAGGCTAGGATCAAATGCTTTGCCGGATATAACCGTTCAGGAACGTGCAGATGTTGATGACATCGCCGCCGTCGGGTTTGTCTTTGCTTGCGAGGTAGGCTTTGGCGACATCGGCTGAGCTACCACTGATCAATTCCTTCACTTGTGAATTCTTGTGAAAATCGTTCAGCTCCGGCGTGAATTTGCGGATGATATTGAGACCGTCTTTTTTCAGTGCTTGATTGGCGGTGCTGTTCCAATCGTCGGCTTCAACATCATATAAGGTCTCGATGATGGACGCCAGCAATCCCAGCTCGGTATTGGTGGGGGATAGGTTGCCGACGCCGCCTTTTACAAAATCATTGCCGGTCGAGAAGCCTGGATTTCCCTTGACAATGATGTCAGAGACCTCGTATTGTGTTCTTAAGCTCTTCTGTATGTCTTGCAACAAGGATGGTTTTGCGGTCACGAATGTCTCTCCAAAGGTTCCCCCTTCGGTTTTTCGGCTCAGGGATGACATGCAGGCTTCAATTTTGACTTCGCCCATTGCTTTTTTGCGTTTGGCAAGCGCTGCTTTCATGGTTGCGATCACCGAGGCTACCTGTGCGCCAGAGAGCACGCGGCCATCACCTTCCTGCAAGACAGCGGGCTCGCTGCCGATCGGGGCGCGGCCATGTGCGACGATATAGATCTTTTCGCCATCGGCCATGTTGTCATATACATCTTCTGAGATGGCACTGATTTCTTGAGCTGCGATCTTTGTACCACGATCGACATCTTGGGCCTCTGCGATGGATTGCGTATCTTGAGGTATGGGAGCACTGTTGCCGTACCTGATGGCAAGCCGCTGTGCAACAGGGGTTTCTGAGCCATTTGTCTTGAGTTGCTTCGCCGAGGCTTGGTTCTGCTGGCCGAGCTGCATGGCTTTGAGGCCCATCACGTCGGCTTCGGTTTCCAATCCTTGGTCATCGTTTACATTGACCTTGCCTTTGAGCTGCTTGGTCGCCTGCACACGGCCTTGCATCTGCTGCGCCACATGCCAAGCCTCATGGGGTAAATGCTCTTCTTGCCCGGGCGCGAGATGGATGTCGGTTCCTTGGGCAAAGGCATGTGCTTGGAGATCTGCGGGTTTGTCGGAATTGTAATGTACTTTCACATCGTCCATCGCAAAGCCCGACAGCTGCTCGACGCCCGCTTTGAGCTGGTCTGGCAGTCCCGTTGCATTGTTTTTCTTGGCTGCTGGAGCTGCAGATTCAGCGCTTGGGTTTGTGGTGTTTCCTTTGCGTTGCGCCGTAAAACCATTGGCAATCTCCTGACTTGCTTTGAATTGCTGCACCTGTGGACTCAGGTTCACATTGGCTTGCAATTTCAGTTGGGCAAGCGCCTCGGGGCGATTGTCAACGAGTTGTGCTGCGGACTCCCCATCGTTTTGCAATGCGCCGTGATTTTTTTGGGGCGCTTTGGGGCTAAGGTTTTGCGTTTTCTCCGCGTGCGTTTTCATAGGATTCTGTGCTCTTTTTTTTCAACCGCTGCGACCCCTCCCTATTGGCAAGCCAAGACCTCCTGGAGGCGATGGATAGGTAGGTGGCATACTTTAGACATTCGTGTACATGCCAAGGTAGCTCGGAATCGGCGATTTGCCTATACCACTACGCCAAAAAAATGAAAATTCTTCCGATTATGGGTGCTATCGGACAATGATCGTTTTTTGTATGGCAGTAAGGAGGAGGCAATTGAAAACCGCTCGGCTGTGTTTCCTTGCCCAAAACTTGATTTCGATTGTTCGAATCGCTTTTCGGGCTTGGCAAGCTACTTCCCGCGTTTTGTCTGCGATACCATTTTCACCATGCTCAGATTGATCCATTTGCGGTTTTTGTAGCCCAGTTTCCAAAACAGATTGCCATGCTGCAGCCCAAAAAAGATGCATTCAATGATGGGTTTCCTTCCCATATTTCTGCAAGGCCATTTCCACATCCATGATTGGCACGCGTAGCAAGCCATTGGACAGGGATTGTTTGGCATCCATGTCGAGGTTGTGGATGTCGTAGGGATTGTCGTTGAGGTCTGAGACGATGATGTCGAATGTAAATGCAGCATCGGTCTGTGCGATGAACCAATGAACATTGTCCTTTTCATCGGAGATCGAGGAGCTTTCGCCTGGCTTGGCGACCCTGTCGATCGTGGGTCTGATGATGAGGTGCTGCGCTTCATGGTCGATTTTTTCATAATGCCGCAGGTGCATTTCACCTTGCAAGATCAGGTGCGCCGACACCATATTGCTGTGCCCGTGCGGGATGACGGCCCGACCCTTTTGCATCCCAAAGAGTTTTTTGCCATACACCGTGCGCTCGGGCAATCCTTCCAACTTCGGAAACTGAATCCGCTGGGTATGCACGCCCAAATCGGGATATTGAAATCCCCGTTGCAGTTTGTGAAAGTCGATGAATTTCAGCAACTCCGGCAGCGGAATTTGATCCAGCAGGAGGGTGGATAAGGCTTGCCATTCCACGGGAGTGATGGCATTGCGACGCAGGTCAGCGCAATATTCATTCAGCAAGATGGCCCAGTGCCGCACAATGGGCTTGACAGGGCTGCCCAAGGCATCCAAACTGAGCAAGGAATCCATCAACGCAAAGGTCGTGATGCCAGCAAGGAGGGTTTTGGTGAATTGGCGACGGTCCATGGGGGGTGCAAGAATGAGCGTTCAATAAAACTCCCCGATATGCCACAATATCCCGCTTGGATCATGCAAAAAGCATTCGCGCCCCCAAGCCTCCGTGCGGATGGGCACGAGGCGCACGCCTGGATATTTGCCCGGTAAGTCCTTGGCCAATAGTTCATCGTAATGCCGTTGCACATCATCGACCTCCAGGAAGATCATGGTATTGTCGATCCAATCCTTGACATAGGCGTCTTGCAGGTAAAAGGCGGTTTCCCCCGTCTCAAAAACGGAGAAATTGTGTGCCAAGACGGTCTCTTCAAAGCCAAGGTCGCTGTAAAACTGCCGCGAGATCTGGAAGTCTTTGGCGCCGATGAATGGGCGGATGGATTTTGGGGTGGGTTTCATTGTAGAGCGTATTGAGGATTTCTGAGAGGCAAATATAGGGATTTGGCGGATTTGATGGGAGGGATTTCGGGCTTGCACTTGCTTGCCAATCGTCTCGTCAAGGCCATTGTGGTACTTGCGAGCATAGACAAGCGTGAGTTGGCGTTCAGGGCCAAGGATGTCGTTGCGGATTATGAAGATACTGCGCTGCTCTATACTGGGGAGGTTCACAAGAAGCAGATTTTTCTGTTATGAGTTACACGACGTTTGAGCGGCCGAGCGATGAGCATCTGATTGTTTTGGAGTGTATATCAGGATATTAAATGACAAGCCTTGAACTCTCTATTGATCAAGTTTCCCAAAGAAACTAGGGTTCGATCGGTGAATTGATATTTCTTGAATCGGATTTCTGGGGAGAGGGAGAAGTCAGGGAGGTTCATAGTTCGCGGAATTATTGTTGGCGACTTAGCAGTGTTTATTCCTTGAAATCCAAGATCGAAGGAGATATTTTGAGATATTCAAGTCGCGTGTCCTAAGAATTTTTGCTCAGGAGTCGGGGCGATTGATTGATTTGTTATTAGAGAGTGAAAGGTATTGTAATCATCCACAATATCGCTGTTTTCAAGACCAAATCGTGGATCAACGCAACGCGTTTCATAATGATAAATTTGGGTCATTAAATCTATGAGTAAAAAGAGCCGAATACAATTTTCCTTTGTTGCGAATTGCGAGTTATTTAGTAGATGGGCAGCAAGATGTCGACTAAAGTTCGAGTATGAGGCTCCACGTTCGGTAGGCTTATAAAGGTGATCCGTCAAGATCTTATTGCAAGATTTTATGTAAACATCATAAAATAAAGGATTCCCAGGGTACGGTTGTCGCTTGTGAGAGTTTTGGAAGAACCCTCTCAATTCTTCAAATTCTGGCTTTGTTCCAATACCCTCATAATTTAGCCAACGGAGCATCACACCTTCAACAACTGGAACAAGAGTCAAGAAGGCGCTAATGTAGTTTTCTCGATAGTAACAAATCGTTGCAGCATCAATTATTCTAGAAAATTCCTTAAAAGGGCCAAAATGCTCGAATCTGCCTTTTTTCTGAAGTGATCGATAATTTGCTGACATTATCATATCCCCAATAGTGGAGATCAAGGTATGTTCAATATCAAGATTTGGCATTTGGATCGCCAAATTATTCACTAGCCGAAAATCATGCATCGTCGCAAATGGCGGTAGGGTTAATGCGAAGTCTGCTAACTTGACATTTAGGGTCAATATCCTTTCAATTTCCGCGTTTGATGTGAAGGAAATTGAGGACTTCTTCTCGTCGATTTGCCGCTGCTTCCTGCTGTTTTGATGATGTATGCGATATGCTTTTGCACTTACTCGACACCATTCCTGATAGTTGTCCGAACAAACACTTTTTCTTGCATCTTGAACTGTAAATCCACTTGAAATTAACTCTAGAACTTTTTTTGCCTTGTCAATTGTTTTTGTCATAGAATTGAAAATTTGGAGTTTAAAAGCATGGCGCGGGGAAATGTTTTCTTTAGAAATTAACACAATTAAATTCGGAAAGTAGAGTGCGAAATATACTGCTATAAAAAATTGCAAGAGATTGCTTGTTGTTTTCAATAGCACATCGGGAACGGGTTTCCCCCTGACTGCCTTCGTTCAAAGGTGTGTTCCTGAATCCCTAGCTGATCGCTCATTGTCCTACCTTCTTCATAGGTATCCTCTAATCCCGTTTCCACTTGGATTGATTGAGGAAGTCCGCCAAATAGTACACCGATTTCGCTCGCAGATGATAAATTTATTGGATAGACTTTAGCACCTAGATAAAGCCATACCAACCGAACTCGATGATAGTCTGCAAATCCTCGATTATCTTCGTCCTTCCAGGCACTTACGATTATCCCCTTGCCTTTGGGATTTGATCGCGTTTTGAGGTGGAAGACACTAGGCGTTGTTCGGCCAGGTCGATTGACTTTCCCATATATGGCTTGCTTAGAATCACGGTTAAGTGCCCTCAAAACGGCATCAATCGCATTTTGATCATATGGCGGTGGTGGACAGTCTTGCACATACTGGGTTTGATACCATGCATCCTGTTTATCTTGCAGTGTGCGATCATGCTCACTGAGTTCCTTTTCATTGGACTTGTCGCTAAAATTTTGGCAAGCGGTTGCAAGTAACGCACCTAACATAATTGCAAGAATTATTCGTCTTTCATTTCTTCGTGAAGACTCGTATGGCAACCAAACTAGTACTATTAACTTCTGAAACGTATTCATCTTCCTAGTTTAGACATTTCCTGAAAGAAAGGCAATGGTGAAATTAAAAATACTTATTGTCGGTATGTTCAGATTTTCGAAAAGCCCAATGGAGTTTTAGCCCTTACAGTTCCTTTGCAAGAATTTTGGGTAGCCGTGTTTCGGAAACTCGACTGGAAAGACTGTACTCAAAATTCGGAATCCTCAAAACCAAATTAAACAGAGAACCCACCCGAAGGCAGCCTATCCAGCCCTCTTTTTGGATGCTTGCAACCTTTCCAGCTTCTTCTGCTGGAAATAGGCGCTCAGGGCTTGCGCTTCAGCTTCTGTCAAAGGGCCTTCGCCGCCGATGAAGTCTACGTCTAGTTCATTTTCCTTTTTGCGCTTTGCCATACAATCAATCTTTAAAGTACTTATCGATGAGTTTCAGTGCGGCAGGTGTATCAATGACCATAACCCTACCACCATAGTGAAAAGCTCCAAGTGTTTTTTCATAATGGTCAATGAGTTGGGTTTTGGAAAGGAAGGATAGATTTCCTTCATGCCCACGCTGAAATGAGAGCTTGCAAGCATAGGCAACCAGATTGCCTGGGACGCCAGCATAGACTTTCTGGGGTCCACGATTGAAGGGCGCGCTCTCAAGCAGGTGCATATACACGTGATCGAATCTGACCTCCAAGCTAACCAGGCCTTGAATTACAAATGGATTTCCAACGATGGTAAGCTTAAAAGTGTCCCGAACCGGGTCATCAAATTCTGTTCGCCAATTGAAGGCCCAGCCCTTCGTCTTGGTCACGTTCTTGAGGTCATGGCGTGTTTGCACAGAAACAACAGTCGCAAATTGATCCCCTGTGACCACATTTTCGATACTATTGGTGAGTTTATCTACCTCAAAATCAAGTTCCTGATGACGCTTTGGTTTCACTAAGCTAAATTACGGAATTTTCCTGACGAGGATACACCACGTAAATTGTGTTTTTTTCAAAAAACTGGAACATGCCTTGAGCAAAAAACAGAGAACCCACCCAAAGGCAGATTCTCTGTTTCTTTTCGATTTTCTTGCCGGAGGCAAATGGTCGATCGGCGTACGGCCGGAGGCCGCCGCCTCAAACTCACAGCCCCTGCTGCGTCCGAATCAAATTCAAAGCACTGCCAGCCTGGAACCAACCAATTTGTCCTTCATTAAAAGTATGATTGGCGGCAATGTTGGATGACGTTCCATCCGCATGGTGCGCGACCAAGGTCAGCGCCACGCCGGGGGTAAACGTCGTCAAGCCCAAGATGTCGAAGGTGTCATCTTCTTGGATGAGGTCGTAATCGGCTGGATTGGCGAAGGTGAGCGCGAGCATGCCTTGCTTCTTGAGATTGGTCTCGTGGATGCGCGCGAAGCTGCGCACGATCACGGCTCTGGCGCCGATGAAACGCGGCTCCATGGCGGCGTGCTCACGGCTGCTGCCTTCGCCATAGTTTTCGTCACCGACGACGATGCTGGCCACGCCTGCGGCTTTGTAGATCTTGCCGAGCTTGGGGGTCTCAGTATATTCGCCATTGAGGGCGTTCTTGACGCTGTTGGCTTTGCCGTTGAAGGCATTCACGGCACCGAGGAGCAGGTTGTCGCTGATGTTTTCCAAGTGACCACGAAAGCGCAACCATGGGCCGGCTTGGGAGATGTGGTCGGTGGTACACTTGCCCTTGGCTTTGATGAGCAATTTGAGGCCCTTGAGGTCGCTGCCGTCCCAAGCCTTGAACTGCTCGAGCAGTTGGAGGCGCTTGCTGTCGGGGGCGACGTTGACTTGCACGCCGCTGCCATCGGCTGCGGGTGCTTGGTAACCGGGATCGTCGGCATGGAAGCCTTTGGGTGGCAATTCAAGGCCGACGGGTTCGTCGAGCATGACCTGCTGGCCGTCTTGGGTGGTGAGGGTGTCGGTGAGCGGATTAAAACCGAGGCTGCCGCCGAGCACCATGGCGGTCACAATCTCTGGGCTGGCGACAAAGGCGTGGGTGTTGGCGTTGCCGTCGTTGCGCTCCTTGAAGTTGCGGTTGAAGCTGGTGATGATGGAGTTGGCTTTGCTGGGGTCGTCGGTGTGACGTGCCCACTGCCCGATGCAAGGGCCGCAAGCGTTGGCCAAGACGACGCCGCCGATCTCGTCAAACACGCTGAGGATGCCGTCGCGCTCGGCTGTGAAACGCACGACCTCTGAGCCTGGGGTGATGGTGAATTCGCTCTTGGCTTTGAGGTTTTTCTTTTTGGCCTGTGCTGCCACCGAGGCGGCACGGGTGAGGTCCTCGTAGCTGGAGTTGGTACAGGAGCCGATGAGGCCGACATCGAGCTTCATCGGCCAGTTGTTTTCGCGGGCTGCTGCTGCAAATTTGCTGATCGGCCAGGCGAGGTCGGGGGTGAAGGGGCCGTTGACGTGGGGCTCCAACTCGTCGAGGTTGATCTCGATGACTTGGTCGTAGTATTTTGCGGGATCGGCATCGACCTCGGGATCGTTGCGCAGGTGAGCGGCGACGCTGTCTGCGAGCTCGGCGACGTCGGCGCGGTCGGTGCTGCGCAGGTAGCGCGACATGGCGGCGTCGTATTCAAAGATGGATGTGGTCGCGCCGATCTCAGCGCCCATGTTGCAAATGGTGCCTTTGCCCGTGCAGGAGATATTTGCAGCGCCAGGGCCGAAATATTCCACGACAGCGCCCGTGCCACCCTTGACGGTGAGGATGCCGGCGACTTTGAGGATCACGTCCTTGCCCGATGTCCAGCCGTTCATTTTGCCTGTGAGGCGCACGCCGATGAGTTTGGGCATTTTCAATTCCCAAGCCATGCCCGCCATGACATCGACGGCATCGGCACCGCCGACGCCGATCGCGATCATGCCAAGGCCGCCGGCATTCACGGTGTGAGAGTCAGTGCCGATCATCATGCCACCGGGGAAGGCATAATTTTCCAAAATGACTTGGTGAATGATGCCAGCGCCGGGTTTCCAAAAGCCGATGCCGTACTTGTTGGAGACGTCGCTCAGGAAGCCAAATACCTCTGAGTTGTTGGTTTTTGCGGTCGCGAGATCGACTGCCGCGCCGTCTTTGGCTTGGATCAAGTGGTCACAGTGCACAGTGCTGGGCACAGCGACGGTCTTTTTGCCAGCCATCATGAACTGGAGCAAGGCCATCTGTGCGGTCGCATCTTGCATGGCCACGCGGTCGGGCGCGAAATCCACATAGTCCTTGCCTCTGCCGAATACTGCTGTGGGCATGCCATCAAACAGGTGGGCGTAGAGAATCTTTTCAGTGACGGTAAGTGGACGACCCAAGAGCTTCCTAGCTGCCTCGATGCGGGCAGGCATTTTGGAATACAGGGCCTTGATCATTTCAATATCGAATGCCATAACGCTTTCTGGATTATTTTCTTTCTTAGTCTTTCTTGAAAAGGAATACGCCCGAAATTTAATCCTAAGCTTTATTCTCTGCAAGTCTGCTGAAATGATTGTGGAATAGGAGGGGAGATGGTACGAATTGGTTAGTGAGAACGCCTTTTGATGGCGAATCTGTAGGGATGGCAGGGACCTTTGGGCAGATGTGTGGGTCTTGGGCGAATGCAGTCGGCGCCTGATGATGCCGGAAAAGTAGCGGATGGCCCGTGTGAGTAAATGTGTCGCCAAAAGGACTAATTTCCCTGACCAACACTGCATATCCATGCATCGTGCTTATATTAGTGGTTGTAGGAATTGTTACAATTTAGCCGCTGGAGGCCGTCAATCAACTGAAGGTAGGTTTTAGGCAGATTAAATTTGGGCTTGGGGTCAAATCCAGGTAGAAACATTGTGAGAAAGGCAGGATCGGCAAATGGTGGCGCGCACTTGCTATCGTGTATCCAGTTCAAAAGACTGGGGCTGTTGATCTTGTTGAGCATCGGTGGCAATGCGTTGCAACTCTATGGCCAGGTGGTTGCCAATTTTTCCGCGACCAATACGAGTGGTTGCGTGCCATTGGTCGTGAATTTCACGAATACCTCGACGGGGGGACCATTTACGAGCTATTTATGGGATTTTGGCAATGGCAGCACTGCGACGATCGCCAATCCTGGGGTGATTTACAGTTCCCCCGGTACCTACACCGTTTCACTGATGCTCAGCGGTCCCGGCGGCACAGATACCAGGACAGTGGTGGGATACATCACTGTCTATCGGGCACCTGATGCGCTCATCAATGCCTCGGCGACTGCGGGTTGCATTCCTACCACCATCGCCTTCAGCGATGGTTCCACGGCCTATCCAGGGCCGATCACGAACTTGATATGGGACTTTGGAGACGGCATGACAGACCTCACCTCCAATCCGACGCATGTGTACAATGCGCCCGGCAGCTACAATGTGTTGCTGTCGGTCGTGGACAACAATGGGTGCGCCGGCACCGTCTCGACGCCTACCACGATCACAGTATTGCCGCCGATCACCGCCAATTTCAGCGCATCACCGACCTCGGGTTGTGGTGCACCCCTGCAAGTGACGTTTACTGATGCATCGACCGGGCCGGGGCCATTTACTTATATCTGGGATTTCGGGGATGGATCTCCCTTTGGGAATGTGGCCAACCCGACGCATACCTACCTTGCCAATGGCGTCTATAGCGTCACGCTCAAGATCACCAATGCCAGCGGTTGTATTTCCGTACTCACCCTGCCCGATCTCGTGACCGTGTCGCCGATCGATGCTGGTTTCACTGCATTGCCCTTGCAAGGCTGCGTGGGCAGTGCGGTTTCGTTTCAAGATACGAGTATCGGCTTTCCGACAGGTTGGGCTTGGGATTTTGGGGATGGGGGCACCTCATCTGCCGCCAATCCTAGCCATGTCTATGCCGCACCTGGGACTTACAACGTGCAACTGAGCGTCATGCGCGCGCCTGGTTGCGTCGATATCGAGCTGAAAAACAGCTACATTCAGGTTTTGCCCTCGCCGACAGCTGCTTTTTCTGCGACAGGAAACACGGGTTGTGCAGCACCGCTCCCAGTGACGTTCATCCAAAACTCGACAGGTGCCGTGAGTTACCTTTGGGATTTTGGCGATGGCAATACATCGACCCTGCCAGCGCCGACACATATCTATGGGAGCCCCGGCAACTACACGGTCACACTTGTGGCCACGGCTGCCAACGGCTGCACCCATACACTCACCCAAACCAATCTGGTGCAGATCGTGCCACCTGTCCCAAGCTTCACGTTTGTAGGTGTGCAATCGGGCTGTCTGCCGCGCACGATCCTATTTACCAATACCAGCACGAGCCTATTTGATCCGATCGCAACTTACCTCTGGGATTTTGGCGACGGATTCACTTCGAGCGTCATCAGTCCTGGTCATACTTATACTGTGCCGGGCAGCTGGACGATATCGCTCACGGTGACGACAGTCGGTGGCTGCACAGGTGTGCTGGTCATTCCCAATTTCGTTACGACAGGCCCCAATCCCATTGCGAATTTTGGTCCTGCGCCCTTGTCTGTTTGTTTCGGGCAACCGATGACCTTTACCGACCTTTCGACGTCTGCAACAGGTTGGCTGTGGAATTTTGGGGATGGCACGACCTCGACCTTGCAAAATCCGAGCCATGTCTATCTCAATACAGGTTGCTATTCGGTGACCTTGGTGGCCAACAACAATGGCTGTACAGATACGAGGACCCGCAACAATTATGCTTGTGTGGTCGGCACGCAAGCTAGTTTTACCTACAACCCCGCGATAGCCTGTGATACGCCAGCGACAGTGAGCTTTCTCAATACATCGACGGGGGCTGGCCTCAGCGCCCGTTGGGATTTTGGTGATCCCGCCTCGGGGCCGCTCAATACTGCGACCACTTCCAATGCGAGCCATGTATATCGTTCGTTTGGTACGTTTACGGTCAAGCTTGTTTCGACGCATAACTTGTCGGGCTGCAAAGACTCCACCACGCAGGTCGTGCGCATTTCCAAGCCCACAGCTGCGTTCAGCTTGAATTTCGGCGGATTTTGCTCGCCTGTCACGACATTTTTCACCAATGGCTCGACGGGCACAGGGCCGCTCACATACCAGTGGTCATTTGGCGATTTGGGTACGAGTACTGCCGTCAATCCCGTCCACAACTACATCAACGCTGGCACCTACAATGTGCGGCTCATCGTCACCGATCCCCTAGGCTGCCGCGACACTGCGTTTTCGATTCCCTCTATCCCTGTGCATGCCGCTTTTGCCAATTTCACCGCGAGCACCCTGGGCACATGCATCGGCGCAGCCGTCACATTTACCAGCACTTCCACCTCAGACTCGCCTATCATCTCGCAGACTTGGACATTTGGAGATGGCAGTCCTGCTGCATCGGGGCCGGTCGCGAGTCATGCCTATGCTGCCACAGGGAGCTACCAAGTGGTGCTCACCGTGATCGACGCCAATGGTTGCTCCCGCTCGCGGGTGCGCACGGTCACGGTCACCCGACCTACAGTTGCATTTACCCGTGTCGATACCCTGCTCTGCAGGGCCGAGAATTTTGCATTTGTGAATGGATCCACGGGTACGGGCGTACTTCAGCACAGTTGGACGTATGGCGATGGTAGCAGCAGTAGCGCCACCAATGCTGGGCATGCCTATCTGCTAGACGGCAATTACGCTGTGCAGCTCGCGGTGACCGATGCCAATGGCTGCCGCGACAGCATCAGCCATCCTGTGCAAGTGGCGGCACCCGTCGCCAATTTTGTCGTCTCGCAATCCATCTCCAATTGCCCGCCACTCATCGTGAGCGATACCAATACATCGACCGGCAATATCGCGAGTTACACTTGGGACTTTGGCGATGGCACAGCCTTGGTCAACAACGTTCCCACGCCAGGGCACATTTATAACTTGCCAGGCAGCTATACGGTGACGCTGATCGTGCGCACGCCTACGGGATGCGCCGATACCCTGAGCGTTGTCGCAGGTGCGGTCGTGAATGCACCGACTGCAACATTTTCCTTTGACAAGGGCGTGACCTGCCCAGGGCAACCTGTGCAATTCATCGTGAACCCGGCGGGCACCTATGTGACCCTTTGGGATTTTGGCGACGGGCAATTGCTGGCAGGGGATACCGTGACGCATGCATATACCGCAAGCGGATCCTACCCTATCCAATTGCTGGTGGACTACACCAGCGGCAGCTCCTGTGCCACCAATGCGATAGGCCCTTTGGTAGATAGCATATTTGTCTTGGCTGCACCTGTCGCTCAAATTGTTTGGTCTGATTCGTTGCTTTGCGCCGCAGACACGGTAGCGTTTGCAGATAGCAGCGCCTATAACTCAAGCGCAAACAGCTACACTTGGCAATTCGGGGATGGTGGGGTGGACAGTTTGCAGCAGCATCCCAGCCATTTTTACAGCGCGCCTGGCAGCTACACCGTTTCGCTGTCGGTGACCGACAGCTTGGGTTGCGGCGACGCAGATACGATCGTCGCAGCAGTGCGGCTTTTTGATCATTTTGGAGGATTCACAGTATCCCCACAGATTGTCTGCCGCAATGACCAAGTTACATTTACCGATACCTCCTACAGCGATACGGGCATCCTGAGTTGGGCTTGGGATTTTGGAGACCTGGCCACGGGCACTGACTCCACTGCGTTTCACGCTTATGCCGATACAGGCTGGTATGATGTGCAACTCGTGGTCACCACGCTCACAGGTTGCACAGATACCGTCATCCTCATCAACGCGGTCTATGTAGGAGCTCCCGTAGGAAGTTTTGCATTTGCGCCAGACACAACGTGCCCGCTGCAGCCTGTGCAATTTACTTTTGTCGGCAACAATAGCATCACCCCGACTTGGTATTTTGGGAATGGAGACAGCATCATTGGCGGCACAACCATCGTTTATGGATATCCCGCAACTGGAACATTTTTGTCCTATGTGGTCATGAAAGATAGCATTGGCTGTAGGGATACGGTCACTTCTACTTCGCCCGTGACGGTGCTATCGGGACCGATGGCGGCATTTGTGATGGACAGCACGGTGTTGTGCGATCCCGACAGCGTGCATTTTTGGGATCGAAGCACTTACACGTCGAGCAGCGCCACGATCGCTTGGGATTTTGGAGATGGCACCGGGGCCATTGGTGCGGTGGTCACGCACTATTATGCCTTGCCGGGCTATTACGATGTCTCGATGAACGTGATCGATCAATGGGGTTGTAGCGATGCGATTCTAGACAGCCAAGCCGTGCTGATCCATGAGGAGATTGCCAATTTTGGGGCCAATATTACTGCCGGCTGCTTGCCCACGCTGGTGACCTTCAGCGACAGCTCTTATTGTGATACCAATCTCGTCGCCTGGAATTGGCTCTTTGGGGATGGAGGGGTAGGGACTGGGATGAATGTGAGCCACACTTACATCGATACTGGCTACTATGATGTCACATTGGTCGTGACATCTTCCGCCGGCTGTAGCGACACGATCCTGCGCGCCAGCTTTATAGACATCCATTCGCCAGCAATTCCGATCATCTGGGCGGCGACCGTCGAAGGCGATAACCAAGTCGCCGTGACCTTGCATGCCGATCAGAGTTCATTGTTTGACCGGTATGTCTTATGGGGAGAGACGGGGCCAGGAAATGATTATTTCATTGCCACAAGCAGTGTGCGCACAGACACGGTATTGCGTGACAACAATTCCAATGGCCTCCTGAACCCTACCTGTTATCGCCCGATGGTGATCGATGCCTGCAACGACTCTACCGACTTGCCCAGCACGACTTTGCACTGCACGATCGATCTCACTGCGCTGCCTGGCAACGGTCAAAATATCCTGACATGGTCGCCCTATCTTGGTTGGGGCAATGTGCTGCGTTACGATATCTTTGAGGTCACAGACTACGACACGGCTACGGTGAGGCTGCTGGCCTCTGTCGCTGGCAATGGGAGCGCCTGGGTGGATACAGCACTCACCTGCGGGCAACGGCGCAGCTACCGCGTGCGTGGGGTGGGGGGGAGCGCGCAGGAGCGGGCATGGAGCGATACCGCCTCGGCGCGGGCCATTCACCTGCCACCTGGTTACCAGCCAGAGATGATCGTGGCGACGGTTGTGAGCAATGCGGATGTCGCTGTTTCTTGGGATACTGCCCTATTTGCAGGTGTCGGCAATTACCAACTGTTTCGTTCGACCGATGGAAGCACTTGGACTTCTATGGGAATATTGCCTCCGGGCACCCTGCAATATGTCGATCAAGCAGCTGCGGTGGCCACGCAATCCTATTTTTACCGCGTGGCCGTCGCTGATAGTTGTGATTTTTGGTCACAGCCCTCGGGCTTGGCACGCAGCATCTTGCTGCAACTCGATGGGAGCGATGGCTCGGTGCAGCTCACTTGGAATCCCTACAACAACTGGGGTGCTGGCGTGACACGTTATGATCTAGAGGCGCGACCGCTTGACGGAGGTCAGTGGACAGTGATGGCGACCTTGCAACCCAACATTTTGGACTTTCATGATACGCAAGGTTTGCCAGGCGTGGCAGGCGTGTGCTACCGCCTGCGTGCCTATGAGGCTGGTGGCAACCAAGCGAACAGCCTCTCCAATGAGGTTTGCTATACGATGGACGTCTGGGTTCCCAATACCCTCACGCCCAACGGCGATGGTTTCAACGATGCCTTGATCGTGCGGGCGCTCGCTGGCTACCCTGGCACGGGCATCACGATTTACAATCGCTGGGGCAATCTCGTCTATGAAACCGCCGATTACCGCAATGATTGGCAGGGCACCAATGGCAACTCTGGAGAGACGCTGCCCGACGGGGTTTATTATTGGGTGCTGCACGTGAGCGACGGCAGGACATTGAAGGGCTTTGTAAATATCTTGCGCTGAGGATGATAAGATGGCGCAACATATTGGATTCTGCAATCGGCAATCGGGGGGCCGTTTGTTGGCGCTTCTTGCAGCTTTTGGCTTGGGCCGTTCGTTGGCCCTCCCCAGAACTTGTGGCTGGGGCCGACGAACGGTGGGCGTCGATCGCCGCTGCACGCAGCGGATGCGCGGGTGGGCAGGATGCCTGCGGTGGCGGCAAGGGATTTGCTGTCGGATCAATGGGATCTTCGTCTATTGTGCAAAACCGTTCATCGGCCCTCAGCTTTGTTTTGGGGTGGGCCAATGAACGGTTGTGGTCCAATGAACGGTGGGCTTCGATCGCCGCTGCACGCAGCGGATGCGCTGGTGGGCAGGATGCTTGCGGTGGCGGCAAGGGATTTGCTGTCGGATCAATGGGATCTTCGTCTATTGTGCAAAACCGTTCATCGGCCCTCAGCTATGTTTTGGGGTGGGCCAATGAACGGCTGTGGGCCAATGAACGGTTGTGGGCCAATGAACGGTTGCGGGCCAATGAACGGTTGTGGGCCAAGCAACGCGGTTGCGCTTTGTTGGGCCTTTTGGTCTTTGCGCTGGTCTTTGCGGGATTGCCAGCTGGGCTTGTCGCGCAGCAGGACGCCCATCACACGCAATACTTGTTCAACGGGTTGAGTTTGAATCCAGCCTATGCAGGCTCGCGTGGCACGGTCTCGGGCATGTTTTTTTACCGCAACCAATGGACGGGATTTGCGGGCGCACCCGTCACGGAGTCTTTCAGCATGCATCTGCCCAGCGCACGCAAGCGGGCGGGTTTTGGGATCAATGTCATGAACGACAAGATCGGTTACGTAAACCAGCAATGGGCGACCTTTAGTTATGCCTATATCTTGCCGCTGGGTGAGGATGCGCATCTGGCACTCGGCTTGCGAGGCGGCTTGATGAATTTCAGGGTCAATTGGAATGCCGTGCAGGCCACCGATCTCCAAGATCCGATCCTCAGCAACAATGCCCGCTCGATGCTGCTCCCCAATGTCGGCACTGGCCTCTATTTCAGCAATCAGCGCATGTATGCCGGGCTTTCTATGCCCCACATCCTGAATTCGAAGTTGCGCCGGCCCGACGTGGCCCAAGTCGCGGTGGCACGCTTGTATCGCCATGTCTATTTTACGGCGGGTTATGTATTGGGCCTTAGCAATACCGTGCAATGGAAGCCTTCGGTCTTGGTGAAATATAGTCCTGGCGCACCTGTCGAGGTCGATTTGACCTTGATGGCCTATATCGCAAAGCGATTTTGGGTGGGTACGTCTTGGCGCAGCGGCGATGCCGTGGCATGCATGCTCGATTTCCAGATCGCAAGACAGTTCAGACTTGGATATGCCTATGACTATTCGATTACCGAATTGCGGAGGTTGCACAATGGCACCCATGAAGTGCTGCTGGGATTTGAGTTGTCTTCTAAGAAAACGAAAATGAAGAGCCCACGCTATTTCTGATGGATAGGCTTTGCTACATACTGCTCATGTTAATGCAACCTGCCGTGGATGGCTTGGATTTGCGGCTTCGCCCGGCAGGAAAAACCCAGGTGCAGGTATCCAAATACGGGAGTTTGCTCCTCTTGTGGGCCTTGATCCTTTATGCAGGATCCAATCTCCAAGCGCAAGATGCCCGACTCAAGCGCGCCAATGCCGCTTATGAAAATATGGCCTATCCCGAGGCGATCAAGGACTATGAGAAAGTCTTGGCCAAAAAATTTGACAAGACGGGCATGTTGCGCCTTGCCGATAGCTATCGCCTCGTGGGCAACTACCGCAAGGCCGCCGAGGTCTATTCCAAAATCGTGAATCTCAATCAGATAGAGCCGATCAACTATTTTTATTTCGCGCAGAGCTTGATGAACATTGGCATGTATCCCGAGGCCGCCAAGTGGTATGACCGCTATGCAAAGGCTGCCCCCAATGATCCGCGCGGGACACAATTTGCCGCATCCTGCCGCAATATCCAGCAATACTTCGCGGATTCGGCCGAGGTGGTCCTTCAGGCTTTCACCCACAACACCAAGGTCGATGAGTTTAGCCCAGTGTGGTACAAGGGGGGGATTCTGTTTTCATCGTCGCGCGGTGAGGGTGATCTGGTGGAGAGTAAATATGATTGGAACGGGCAGCCATTTCTAGACCTGTATTACAGCAAGATGGGTGGCGAGGGTGACAAGTTTGGTCGCCCTGTCTTGGTCAAGGGGAAGCTGAATACCCGTTTTCACGAGGCGACTTGTGCTTGGGATTCACTCCATCGATTGGCTTATTTCACCCGCAACAATTATTTCGAAGGCAAAAAGGGCCCCGACGACAATGGTGTGCTGAACTTGAAGCTCTTCTATGCCGATGTGCCCGCATCGGGGCCGTGGACCAATGTGCGCAGCTTGCCCTTCAACAGCGACGCCAACTCGGTCGGCCATCCAGCAGTCATGGCTGGCGGCAATAGTTTGCTGTTTATCAGTGATCAGCAAGGTGGTTTCGGTGGGACCGACATCTACCGCAGCGACCGCGTGGGCGATGGCTGGTCAGACCCAATAAACCTCGGCCCCGGCATCAATTCGCCAGGCAATGAGATGTTTCCCTACATCACATCTGCTAACCTGCTTTATTTCAGCTCAGATGGTTTGGGCGGCTTAGGGGGGCTGGATATATTTTCCTGTCGTCTCGACGACAGCAACTTGCAGCCCCAAAACCTGGGTGCCCCGATCAACAGTACCGCCGATGACTTTGGCTTTTTGGTCGCTGCCAATGGTGCTTGGGGCATGCTCAGCTCCAACCGTGGAGGCGGCTCAGGATCTGATGACATTTACCTTTTTCGCTACAAAAAACCCATGTGGAATGGCGTGGTACTCGACGCTATGACGCGCACGCCTGTGGTAGGGGCTAGGGTGGAGCTGCATTTGCCCGCAGTCAATCAACATTTTGCAGGTAGCAGCACTGCGACGGGCACCTTTAGCCAACTTTTGCAGCGTGACGCGACTTACCAGGTACTTATCGATGCCGATCAATACAGGAGTCTGCGCGCGGAGGTTTCCACATACGGCAGCAAATCTGGCGACGTGCTACAAGATACTTTTTTACTGGAGCGGCCATCGGTCCAGGTGGTCACAAAAGTGTTGGATCCGATGACGGGTTTCCCGGTCATCAACGCCAGCGTGCACATCGTCGGCACCAAGCTCACCTTCACCACCGATTCCACAGGGACGGTGAGTTTTTATTATGATCCCTATCCCGAGTACCAAGAGCAGCCGGTCGATTGCCCGCCGATGGAAGCCCCCAGTTATTGCTTCATCTTTACTGACGAAGGGTTTGCCGAATTGGACACCATGCAACTGACCTATGAATGGTCCTTTGGGGATGGCGCCAAGGCCCGTGGCTTGGAGGTGCGGCATTGCTATGCAGCGCCAGGCGAATACCGCGTGCAACTCAATTTGCTCGATCGCGCGGGCAATGTCTTCATGAATCAATCGGAATACACACTGGAGGTACAGCCGCCGCGTGGCCTCGTGATCCTGGGGCCTGATACTTTGGTGGTGGGAAAGGGAGGGCATTATTCTGCTGAGTCAATTACTGTTTCTGGTTGTGCGATCGACACCTACCAATGGGAGTTGAGCGATGGGGCGACCTATACAGGCAATACGCTGGACCACATTTTCAAAAAGCCGGGAACCTATACCTTGCGCCTGAGCGTGGGTGGGCATGCCACGGACGCACCACGAGCATGCAGCGGTTGCGTCACGCGTGTGCTTGTGGTCGTGCCTGCAGACTGGAAACGAGATGGGCGCGTGATACATGACTCGTTGCGCGTCGCTTGGAGCGGCAGCCAGTCACCGATCGCAGGCATGAAGGAACCCTGTAATCTGCAAGAACCTGAAAATCATTGCTATACATTCACAGACGATGGCGAAGGTCGCTCCGATACCTTACCATATATCTATCGCTGGGATCTGGGCGATGGTCACAAATTGGAGGGACTCACGGTGCACCATTGCTATGCGCAGGCCGGCAATTACCAGGTGCAACTGGAGGTACTGGATGCTTACTCTAGGCAATTGGTGAGCTTGCGCAGTAGTTATG
>JANORP010000022.1:0-22446 GCA_031415375.1 Bacteroidota bacterium
CACAACTTGTGGGGAGGCCCGACGAACGGATTGCACCCACTGTTGTTGGCTCGTGCAATGATTTAGTCAGGAAGACCCGACGAACGGATTGCACCCGCTGTTGTGGGGCCGTGCCGCGATTTTATCGGGGCCGTGTGCGCCGAGACGTGAGGCCCGACGAACGGGTGGCATCGATAGTCTCGATGGTCACCAGGGACGAAATTCCTAAGCAAATTGCCATTTTCAGATGCCATCGTTGACATCGGCTATCATCGATTTTAATGCGTTTGCCCCATATCTAGCCCCAGCTCCTTTTGGTAGCTGTTGATGCCAAACAACACGCGCTCGCGGTTCATGCGGTTGTAGGCGACCACAGGGGAACTTGCCAATTGCTGATCTGTGAGCAATCGGGGTGAAATGATGGGTACCTCGGACATAGCCAGGGGAATTTAGATCGCCCGCATACGGTTGTTTTTGGGGTTGTGTTCGAGCTCGCAGAGGCCGAGGCGCTCCATGAGGGGTGGGAGATAGACGCCAAAGCGGCCTCTGAGTCCTTTTTTCATGCCATACCAGCCACCGACAGGGTTGCTCTCTGAGCGTCCCCAATGCTCGACCGTACCTTCCTTGGTCGGTTTTTGCTCGTCGGCGCCGCCGAGGTCCATCCAATCGCCGTGGGCTTTGAGCATGGCATGCAGATCGGCGATGCAGCACCATTGGTAGATAAGTGTCGTGCTTCCCACCACACAATACAAAACTTCTTGACCGTCTTTCTCGCCCTTGTACATGTGGTACTCAGCGGTACCAGGAGGTGTCTTGAGATGCCAGGGCTGCTCCTTGGTGCCATCGGGTAAATGGTTCATAAATTATTCAGATAGAGGTATTTGGGAGTAAATTGAAGCTTGAATATACAGTCAAAAATCGGGGTTTCAAAGCGTGGGAGGCAACAAAACAGGACTGGGCATTCTAGTCGGTCTTCGAATAAGTGGCCCCAATCGCGGATCGCAAACCATGTCGCGCTGATTTCGCCCGATTTCTATGAATGGAAAATCTATACCCCAGAGGCCACTTTGGATGAAAGAGCTATAAGAAAGTACCATTTTTTGATACCATCCTTGACATTGCCTGGCATCTATTGAATGCGTGTGCCCCCCTTTTCCAATCCCCAGCGTTCACTTCGTGTTACTTGCCATTCAGCTGTTTTAGCAATCAGCGAGATGCAACTACCTGAGATGAGCGGCAGCAAGAAGACTCTCTAGCATAATTTTTTCATCGTCGCAATGCGTTTGGGCAGGAAGGACCTCGTCTTGGTTGGCTGCTGATTGGAAATGCGTTAGATTGAATCCAAACGTTAATTTCGGGAAATCATTCGTGTTTTCAAAGGATTTTGTAGGGAATTTGATTGGCAGTCCGCTCATTTGGGCAATCTAAAAGCGGTATGCATCTGCTCGATTTCACTGTGTGAGATTCCCCTGCGATGCGCAACCTGGCGCCACGGAAGCACGGCTTCTTTCACCTCCTCGAGGATCGATTTTGCCGTCGGCAACCTCAGTCGGAATTGGTCGGCGACTTCCAAGGCGAGCTGGAAGTCCAGTGCATTGTCGGTCTCCGAGATATTCAGCTTGAGACCGTTGCCATAAGCCACTGGATTCATGTCGTATGCAGGAGAGAGGATCCAGCCGGTGATGGTGAGGATGAAGCCATGATTCCTGAGGTGATCGTCACAATTGCTGATGGCGATGTTGAAAACGATGCGTCGCCAAAGCTGCTCCAAATCTTGGTCTGGACGGGCACCATTGCGCACCAAAAACTCGGCAAGTTCCAGGTAGCTTACCCCGTCTTGATAATCGGTACCATCGTTGTAAGCCAACATTGTCATCGCTGAGGCGAAATGTAATCGCTCATGGGTTTTTGACCGATCGAATCGTTGCGTGAGAAATGTATGATGCTTGGTGGAAAAACGCTGTGCTTGTGCGGGTGCCACATCGATATTGGCAGCCTTGGCCATGATATGGGCAGTCATCTCCCAAGCTCCAATGTCGATGTCGTCATTGCCACTGGGAAATTTAGCTATCCAGAGGTTTCCATCGGGATCCAGTACGCTGGCTTTGGGCCTCGCGCCTCCCAAGGAAGAGCCCGGCGTGATCAACATTTGTAGCCACTTCAGATATTCCGGATCGCTGGCCGAATCCTCTTTTTCCAGTTTAAGGCTTGCTTGTTCCAATTCCCGAATCGAGGTCCAGGGCGGGGATGCCAGCTCACGATTGTCGTCTAGAAATTCATCCTTCCCTTTTAGTTTGAACCTCAACGCACCCATGCGGTGTCCATCATAAACGCCCAAAAGGAAGTCCGACTCCGCCAGCCTCTGTTCTGGACGACATTCTCTACGCGCCAAGACCGCTTCTCTGCGCTTCATCAGAAGCTTGCCCCATCGATCTGGCGAGGAGTCGAGGAAGATCCCAAAGTTGGGCTTGTCTTCTCTCAGGTATTGTGGACCGGTATAGAGTTGTAGGTGCGGATCAAGCTCCTGTGCGTGACCGGATTGCAACCACGAGGCAAGGTATTCGAATGAAAAGACTTCTCGTCCCTTCATGTTTGCTACATGGAGCAGTCCCATCGGCATGGGCATCTCAAGCCCCTTCCAGTGCGCATAGACTTCTATTGTTTTAGAGGTGCTCATCGGGTTTGATTTTCAGATTTCGTTTGGGTGCACGCTTTCTCGTGACCATTTGCAGGTCCTGAATTTTGCGTCCCATGACATCGTCATGGGCCAGTTTCGTGATTTCTTCTTCCATCCCAAGTACAAACATGACTTGCAAGTAGGCACCAATCGCTACGCTGGGCTCTCCTTTTTCGATTCGGCTGAGTGTGCCGCCACTGATGCCAGCTCGCTCGATGACCATCTTGCGGCTCAGGTTTCTGCGAAGCCTCGCCAGTCGAAGGTTTTCACCGAAGGTGGCTAAGGCTTTCTTGGTCTTCGGAAGAAGGGTATGGCCGCTTTCTCTCATAAGTATCCTTGTACGATCCAAATGTATGCATTATTCTCTTTATACGGTTATTTATCTTTTCCATTTGTTACAAGTTTTGCCCACTCCCAGAGGTGTGTTACAAGTGCAATGATCCATCCGAGATAGTATAAGTAATCATATATTGATCAAAAATGATCAAAAGTGACTTTATATGGATACTTATATTGATTTTTTCATTTCCAGAGGGTTGTAAATTCTGCCGATTTTCAACCGTCGTGAAGGAGCTAGTGGAGATAAGTCTCGTGTTGCAAAAGCTCCAAATCAAAAAAGCCCCGAATGCATTCAGCATTCGGGGCTTTCCAAAGCTCGCGCGTGTGGATCAGTCGAATCCGCCCATGCTTTTGTTGGACTTTTTGGGCTTGGCAGCTGATGCGGGCTTGCTTTTGGCTGCAATCTTGCTGCCAAAGGACGATTTGCCCCAGAAGCCTTCGGTTGCAGCGCCACCGCGTGGGGCTGGACGATTGCCTGCAAAGCCACCGCTCTCGGTCTCCCGGCGCTTGCCAGCAAAACCTTCTTTTTTGAACGTGCTGCCGTATCCTTTGTCTTTGATGACGATCGGCGGTGCCTTGGGGGCCTCAGCTTGCTCGACGTGGATAGCGGTGCCTTCAAAATCGACGCCTGTGAGGGCCTGGGCTGCATTGCCGCTCGTGCCATTCTCGAGTTCAAAGAAGCTGAACTTCTTCAAGATCTCGATTTTGCCGATCTGGGCACTGCGCAAGTCGTCGCTTGTGTTGATCAGTTGGATCAATTTCGCAGGGGACAACTCGTTTTTTGTGCCGAGGTTGATGAAGTAACGGGTGAAGCCTTTGCCGGCCACCTTGGCGGGCACTTCTTTCTCTGCACGCACTGGGCGGTCAAAGCTCTCTGTACGTGCAGGGCGCTCGGTGCGTGCAGCACGCTCTGGACGGTCAAAGCTCTCTGTACGTGCAGGGCGCTCGGTGCGCTCGCCACGGTCTGGGCGCTCATTGCGTTCTGGACGCTCACGGAACTCGTTGCGGTCGTCGCGGCGTTCTGGGCGCTCACGGCGCTCGTTTTGGAACCCTGCGTCGGCATTGAGGTCTCCAGCGCGCTGGTAGTAGCTCAGCAATCGGCTGAACTCCATGGCCACAAATTTTTGGATGAGATCTTCGCGGCTCAGATAGTTGAGTTGCTCATAGATAGGGTCCATGAAAGGTGCCATGCGCTCTGGATCAAAGGCAGTAGCCTCCAAGCGGGCGATGTAATTGACAAGCTGCTGCTGCACGATCTCGCCGCCATTGGGGATGCGTTTCTCGACAAAAGGCTTGTTGACTTGGTACTCCAATTGCTTGACCGAGCGCCTGTCGCGTGGGCCAATGATGGAGATGGACACCCCTTTTTTACCAGCGCGGCCAGTGCGACCGCTACGGTGGATATAGCTGTCCAGTTGATCTGGCAAGCGATAATTGATGATGTGTGTGAGGTTGTCCACGTCGAGGCCACGGGCAGCGACGTCGGTGGCGATGAGCAGTTGCAGGTGACCAGAGCGGAAACGAGCCATGACATGGTCACGCTGGCTTTGGCTCAGATCGCCGTGCAATGCATCTGCATTGTAGCCGTCTTCGATGAGCGACGAGGCAATTTCTTGCGTCTCGATGCGTGTTTTGCAAAAGACGATGCCGTAGATTTCTGGATGCAAGTCGGCAATGCGCTTGAGGGCAAGGTACTTGTCCTTGGGATGCACGACGTAAAACCAGTGCTCGATGTTGGCAGAGCCCGTGTTTTTGGTGCCGACCGAGATTTCCTTAGGATTCTTCATGCAGCGGCGTGTCATGCCCACGATTTCGTGAGGCATGGTGGCCGAGAAGAGGAGGGTTTGGCGGGTATCGGGAGTGGCGGCCAAGATGGCGTCCATGTCTTCTTGGAAGCCCATTTTGAGCATTTCGTCGGCCTCATCGAGTACGAGCCAGCGAATGGCCTCTACTTTCAAGGCACCACGACGAATCATATCGAGTGTGCGGCCAGGCGTGCCGACCACGATTTGTGGCAATTGGCGCAATTGCCTGATCTGGCCTTCCATGCTGGCACCGCCATAGACGGCAGCGATACGGAGGCCTTTGCAATGCGCGCCAAAGCGCTCCAAGTCCTTGGTGATCTGCACGCAGAGCTCACGGGTAGGAGCGAGCATCAGTGCTTGGATGCCACGCAGTTGGTAATCGATCTGGCCGATGATGGGCAGACCAAAAGCAGCTGTTTTACCAGTGCCAGTTTGAGCCAATGCGACCAAGTCTTGGCCTTCGCTCAAGATTACTGGGATTGCTCTTTCTTGGATGGGGGTAGGCTCGGTATAGCCCATGTCGGTGATGGCCGACAGAATTTCCGGCGATAAGCCGAGTTCTGAAAAAGTCATGCGGTAATTTATAAAATTCAACAAAAAGCCCTGAATTTATGAATCCCGCATCCTTCTTTCATCCGCCCGCGCGGTTACTTTGGCTGCAAAATTCCTGCTCTCCAGCAGCTTGCGGTGCAAAGATAAGGAGACTTTTTGACTTTCCAAACGAATATTCAAATATTACGAACATTCGTAGTAATTTGTCGATGGACGATCGATTTAGGGTGATGAACCTTGCGCCTTGGACAATGAATCGTGGATTTTGAGAAGTGTTGCCTTTGTCCATCGTATGCCACTGATCGCTTACAGCATTGCATCCTATTATATATGTCATGAAACCTTCTAAGGAATTTGCGACAAGTCCCTAGGACTTGAATGTGAGAAGCCCCTGCATTTCATGCGGGACGCGGCGTGGGCAGAACCCACGATCTGTGAGCGCAAAGCAGTATCAATCCGCCGCAGGCAGAGTTGAATAGTGGCAATGTTTCCTGTAAATCGTTTGTATTCAGCCCATACATGGTTGGGGATGGGCTTGCTGTCGTCGCCACTGACTTCGTCCACGGCTACTCACATTGAAGCCCTTCGGACTTCAGGCACTCAATTCGCAGGGCAAAACTTGCGTTTGTCAATTGTTCCGTACCTTTGCAGCAGATTTTGTTTTATGACGTTTGAAAAATTAGAGATTATTCAGCCCATTTTGGATGCATTGCATGATTTGGGCTATGACAAACCAACTCCGATTCAGGCACAAGCCATTCCGCTGCTGCTCCAAGGGCGCGACTTGCTCGGCTGTGCACAAACTGGAACCGGAAAAACCTGCGCCTTCGTGGTCCCCATCTTGCAGTTGATGCATGCCAGGGTTGATCTGAAGGACAGGCAAAAAAAGATCAAGGCCTTGATCGTCACGCCTACGCGTGAATTGGCCATTCAAATCGACGAAAGTATCCGAGACTATGGCAAAAACCTGCAAGGCTTGCGCCACGCAGTGATTTTTGGCGGTGTGAAGCAAGGTGCGCAGACTCATGAGCTCCAAAAGGGATTGGATATTCTGGTAGCGACGCCAGGGCGCTTGCTCGATTTGATGCAGCAAGGGTTCATTCACCTGCAAAATGTGGAGTTTTTTGTGCTCGACGAGGCCGATCGCATGCTAGACATGGGCTTCATCCACGACGTGCGCAAGATCATTGCCAAGCTACCTGCGCAACGGCAGTCACTCTATTTCAGTGCGACCTTGCCACAAGAAATTGTGGAGCTGTCACAAAAAATCCTCAACAACCCCGCCAAAGTCTCTGTGACACCGCAAGCCACGACGGCCGAACGCGTGGAGCAAGGCGTCTATTTTGTCGATAAGGGCAATAAGAATGCGCTGCTGATGCACCTGTTGAAAAACAAGGAAATCACGCGCGCACTCGTCTTTTCCCGCACCAAGCATGGTGCCAACAAGGTGGTGAAGGTGCTCAACAAGGCAGGCGTAGGTGCAGAAGCGATCCATGGCAACAAGTCCCAAGCTGCACGTGTGGCAGCCTTGGAAGGCTTCAAGGCTGGCCGTCTGCGTGTACTCGTCGCCACTGACATCGCTGCCCGCGGCATCGACATCGACGACCTGAGCCACGTGATCCAATTTGACCTGCCCAATATCCCCGAGACCTATGTGCATAGGATCGGCCGCACAGGTCGTGCAGGTGCAAGTGGCATCGCTTTGAGCTTCTGCGATGCCGAGGAGCGCATCTTCTTGCGTGATATCCAGCGCCTCATTCGCCTCGATGTACCTGTGGTAAGCAATCACCCATTCCCTCCTGGCACCAAGATGGAGCGCAGTGCTGAGATGGATGCCGCCGAGGCAGAAGTCGAGGCCGCCCGTGGTGGTCGTGGAGGCGGCTATGGCCAGCGTGGTCAGAGCCAAGGACAGGGTCAGCGCGAGCAAGCTCAGCGCCAGGCACCTCGCGTGCAAGAGCAGCGCAAACCTCAGGTCCAGCCTGCCTCACCTGCCCGCCCCAACCCTCAAGGTGCTGCCGATGGCCGCACCGAAGGCAGCTCAGCCAACCGCAACCGCAACCGCAACCGCAGGCGCAAGCCCAGCGGTGGGGGAGCTGGGCAAGGCCCTACTGACAACCATCAAAGTGGTGAGCGCCGTGAAAACAGCGCTCCACGTACTCCTAGCGTAGATCGTCCAGCACCCAAACCTGACCAAAATGGCGGCACACGCCCAGAAGGTTTCAGGGGCGGCATCTCTTGGGATTGATTGCCTGAGTCTGTGATGAATTCAATCGGCCTATCTTGCACCTAGCAGGATAGGCCGATTTTTTATGGAAGTCCTTGTTGATGCCCCGCCTTCATGGGCTTCGACTAGCAGCCTTCGACCGGGTTGATCTCCAATTGCCTTGTGGAGCCGGGGCGGCAGAGCTAGCCGGCATTGCTGCTGTCGAATGGATGGAGCGAGGCGCCTGCGCTTCCATCAAAAGCAGAGCTTGACGACAGGGTAGCAGACCATCAATGCCGCATACCCGATCCTCAATCGGTGATCGACGGCGCCATCGCGCGTGACGCGCTCACGCGTGTAGCCGCCCATCACAGTGGCACTGAGACCGAGCGAGAACGACAGTGCAGGCGTAAATCTCCAATTGAGTCCCAGACCGCCGCCGCCCATCACGCCCATGCCTGCAAAGGCTCGGCCCCGTGCTTGCGAGGTAACCAGCGACATCTGGTTGCCGATCGACGTCGCGATGGCGGCATTCACATCGTTGAGGGACACAAATAGCCCGCCGCGATATTCGGCATAGCCTCTGATACGGCCGAGGAGCGTGCGCTGGGTGAGGAAGTGTTGGCCGAGCATGAAGGTGAGTTCCATGCCGCCTTTGTTGTAGCGGTAGATTCCTGTGGCATTGCTCACCGATGCCTTGTCATGGGTGATGCCAAAGTAGATCGACCGACCCGTGCGCGTGTCGGTATGGCTCACATAATAGTAATTGGCTTGGTCAAATGTACCTTCGAGACCTTGAAAGGCCCTTTGATTGGGTTGCAGGGCATAGAGGCGAAATCCAGATGCAGCTCCAAATGCCTGGCCATCAAGCCGCATCTTGCCTGCGATTTGCGGGGTGCCGCCATGGTGGTACAAGGTGCCCCATTCCAGCGCATAGACATTGGCGACCTGCGGCGGCTCAGTTGCCGCATGACGAGGGCCTTTGGTGGGCGCAGGTAAAGGGGTGCTTTGTGCTTGGACGTTGGCCTGAAGCAAGAAGGCAATGATGATCGCCCAGAGATATTGCCGTTGTTGTAAAGCGCCTATTGCCATGTTGAATGGGTTGATAGCCTGCAAGTTGGCGAATTCGCAGTGAATTCAAGCCATCTTTGCTGATGCGGCTAGGAATTTTGTGGCAACAGGGCCCGCACTTG
Organism: Bacteroidota bacterium; assembly: GCA_031415375.1. Lineage (GTDB taxonomy): Bacteria > Bacteroidota > Bacteroidia > J057 > JADKCL01 > JADKCL01. The sequence continues at coordinate 8,749 of JANORP010000022.1, forward strand.
CAGATCTCCAAAGCCATAGACACCAGCGCGTTGGATAAATTCCTGAAAAATATCTTCAAACGCAGTCTTCCCCTCGGCTTGGATATCCCGCAGGATGCGCTCGGGTGCGCCGAGGCCATCGGCGTCGGGCTGTCTTAAGGCATGTGCAGCGACGGCTTCGGATAGGCCGCGCCACTGCGGAGCAGTGGTATTGGCTAGGCGTGTGAGCTGGGGGAGGTCGTTTTGCTGGTAAGCTTGCCAGACGGCGCTGGCAAAGTCCAGGTCTCGGTCGATGAGCAAGATGCGTGCCTGCAAAGCCTCTGCGAGCAGGTCGAGGTCATGGTTTGCAAACCCAGTCCATCTTGTCCCTTCAGACTTGATGATAGGCAAGACTCTGAAAATGCGCCTTGTATGGCCCATCTGCACGAGCTGATCGATGAGAAACCATAGGTTGACTTGGCAAAACAGGTCGTCTTCAAACCAGAGGTTGATGTCGGCCTCGGGTGGTATGGTGGCTAGGCGCTGCAATTCGTGCATGACCCAGATTTGATACTTGTCTTTGCCAGCGGCATAAGCACTTTCTATAAATGCAGCTCTATGGGCAAAGAAATCCGCGCTACCTTGTACAGGGCCCACGACCATACATTCGCGCATCACGACGTGCTCGCCCGGGACCTTGGCTGCCTCCATGGTAAGCCGCAGTGCATCACCGTTGAGTACATGCCACTGTGGGCCATACCCGCTCCATCGATCCTGCACCAGCACGATCGGGAAGCGCTCGCGCGGATCAAACAGCGCAGGCCATTGCCCGCGCAACAACTCTGCATAGACGATGCGCACACGGTCGGCCTCGACACCTGCCAGCTCCAGCGATGGCCAATTGAGTGCAACGACACGCTGCACCCACTTGCCAAATGTCGGGTATTGGAATGCCCAAGCAATTTTCTCGACTTGGAAGCTCAGCAACATGCCGCCCCAAAAGAGTATCATGCCCAAAATCGGATAGATAAACTGCAAGATAAAGCCGATGAGCAGGCCCGCGCCCCAAAGGTACTGTGCCCATACTGGCATCCCCAACCGCGGCAGAATCCAATCGACCTCGCCTTGCAGTTGCTGCATCAATTGCTTGCGTCGCGAACTCAGCAATAGGGTCGGCATCGCAGTGGCATCAGTAATCTCTGCGGGATCGATCGCTAGGATAGAGGCCAAGGATTGGCGCAGCTCGTAAGTGATCACCATTTGTCCTTGTCGCCCAGCGTCGGGCGCTGCTTTGCACAAGGCTGCCAAGAGCAGTTCAGGATCGATGTCTCCCACGCGGAATTGCGCAGGCACCGTCACGCCAAATGCATCTTCCAATTCATGCAAGGCAGCATTCCACTCCCAAGCCTCGATAGATATCGTCGGTGCCATGCCCAAAGGTAATCTGCATTCACCAAAGCACCAGAATTCGCCCGAGATTCTCCCCAAAAACAAAACACCGTCGGGGGCGACGGTGCTTTGCATCAGTCTCAACCACTGATTATTCAAAAACGGGAATTACATTTCAAAGCGGACCGAGAGCTGCGATAGTACATTGACTGCTCTAGGCCACGGCCATTACATCATCCCAGTGAGCGCGATGCCAAAGTTGATGTTGTTGAAGCTGGGGCCTTGTCCTTCACGGAAGACCGGGCTCAGGGTATAGGTGCTGTAGAGTTCCAAATTGCCATAGCCGATCCTAGCAGTGACGCCATAGCGCATCGGGTTGAGGTTGAAGTCGTCTTTGAGGACGACCTTGCCGCGCTCCTCGCTCTTCTGCTTGGTATTGGCAGCGAGGAAGAGGCCCGCAAATCCGCCGAGTGAGATGTGGAAGTTCTTTTTCGGATTGGTGGGATTGGTCTGGAAGCAGAGCATGAGGGGGATCTGCGCATACCAAGTGTTGAGCTTATTTTTCTTAAAGCCCACGGAATCCTTGAGCATCGTCACATTGGGTTGGCCGGGAACCATGCTCACGTTGTTGCGAAACTGGTATTTGTTATTGTCAAAGGTGATGGCGGTGAGGAAGCTCACATGGCCTTTGAACATGTTGAAGTGGGTCGGCAGCACATGCAGGGCCAGGTTGGTCGAGCGAAGCGGGATGGTCTCAAAATTGCTTTGGGTGCTGGGGAGGTTCAGGCTGTTGTTGTACATCAGCCAGTTGGCACCGAGATCGACATTCAGCACGCCGACATCGACTGGGCGAATGGTTTTCTCTTCATTATCATCGTCACCATCTTCGTCGCCATCACCATCGGCACGGGTGGTGACTTGCACGTCTTTTTTGCCAGTGATAGAGTCGATGGTGATCGTGATCACCTTGTTGCCGACAATCACTTCGGTGGTGTCGTTCTGGCCCTCATTGTCGGTGTTTTGTACCGATTGGGCTTGGCCCCGCAGACCGATGAGGAGGAGTGCCATGGCTACAAACGTCGCCAGGGAGATGCTGTAGAAACTTATATTCTTTTTCATAGGATTCAGTTTTTGATAGTTCTAACTCTTTTGATTTTGAACAGGCCGAAATCGGCATTGAAGGCTGTGAGCTTCTGATCGTCTTGGTTCTTCTCTTCATAGCTGGCATTGAGACCGAGGAAAGTGTTGGCACCGTTGGTGATGGCTCCCAAGATGGCACCTGATTTCCTTTTGAGGTTGTCGGTCGTGATATCGTCACGGCCGGGGACCTTGTAGCTGCGCTTGGTGGATGCGCTGGCGATCGCGGTCTCTACACGCACTTCGGGGCGATTGAGCTCGGGGTTCTGCGGCACCCTTTGGTCAGGGGCATTGGGCGCTTGCAGTTCCAAGTTCTTGGGCGCATCGTGGTGCACGATTTCAATTTTGTTGTCCTCAGGCATGGGCATCTGCTGCAGGGTTTTCAAGGAGTCCTGCTGCAGGGCTTTGGGCTTACGAGGGGCATTTGCAAACATCTGGTCTTTGCGACCGGGTAGTGTGTCGTGCAATTGCTGCTCGTTTTGTGGCCCATGAGCCAAGTAGGTACCTTTTCTGCCTTCGCGGTCGGCTGGCTCGATCACGATGCGCTTGGCACGGTGCACCGCCATACCATGGGGCAATGCTTTGTCGGAGGGCATGAGAAGGTAATAGCCCAGGCCCGTTGCACAAAGGAGTGCAATCGCAGCGGCGATACGCATGGGCCAATGGTTGCTTTGCGGTGGTCTGATCAGGCCCACCTCATTGCGCACACCTGCCCAGACTCTTGCAGAGGGTTCGTCTTCGAGCCCGCCGAGCTTGGCCTTGATGGCCTCGTCAAAATTGTTGTGCCGCTCCATAATTTTCTCGCGTCATTACTTTAATGCTCTCTTGCAGTGCCTGGCGAGCTCTCGCCAGTTGGGATTTTGAAGTCCCTTCAGTGATGTTCAATTGATCTGCGATCTCTTTGTGAGAGTAGCCTTCGATGGCATAGAGGTTGAAGACCGTGCGGTAGCCAAGGGGAAGAGCCTGCACCAAGCGCAGGATTTCCTGCTCTCCCATGGCAGAGACGATGTCCCATCCTGAGTCGGTATTGGCAGCTTGCTCGATATCGACGACCGGATACATCGTCGATTTCTTGCGGAGCTGTTCCAAAGCCGTGTTCACCATGACCCTTCTGATCCAACCTTCCAAAGAACCTTTGCTCTGAAAGCTGCCGATGTTTTTGAGCACCTTGACAAAGCCATCTTGCAAGATGTCTTCGGCAGTTTCACGGTCGGGGGCATAACGCAGACATACACCAAACATTTTCCGATAATATTTCGTGTACAAAGTCTCCTGGTGTTGCGGCTGTCCCTTGACACAACCTTGCACCATTCGCTCTTCTTCACTATGTCCCCCAAAAATTCCCATTGAACATTTCCAAATACGACTCTAAGATGGCTGGTCTATCACTTTCGTTGCATGGGTGCTGTGAAATTTTTCAAAAATAATTTAATATATTGTAAATCAATGCAGTAATTCTGTTGTACGAGGGCAACTTATGCCATTTAATTTGATTTTGGGTACAATTGACGCCTTCACTTGTCTGTGGAATCTTCACATTCGGTTGCCGAGGCGGTAGCGGAATGCGATCGTCGGTGATGAGGTCCTTGGCGATGGCAGGGGCAGGACACAACAAATTCGGCAGCGAAGCAATTCGCCAAAGCGCACAGAGGCTCCCGCTTCAATATTGATGACCCGTTCGTCGGGCCATGCCCGACGAACGGATTGCACTCGCTGTTGTGGGGCCGCGCCCGACCAACGGGTAGCATCGGTAGTCTCGATGGCCACTACGGACGAAATTCCTAGCCAAATTGCTATTTTCAGATGCCATCGTTGACATCAGCTATCATCGATTTTAATGCGTTTGCCCTAACTCCAGGGGCATGGCGTGCTAGTTTTGGACGGAATTTTCGCTAATTTGGCCCTTTGAAAATAGCTGGTTTGAATTTCTTTGGATGAATTTTTTGTGGAAAAACCTACTGCTGTGGCTGCTAGTCGCATTTGGAGGCGTAGTCATGGGGCAAACCTTGACCGCGAAGGATTACTTTCTGCTAGGGTCTGCTAAATATAAGTGTCGTGCCTGCGACCTCGCCGTCAAGGAATTTGACAAAGCAATTGCCCTTGACAAGAACTATACGGAAGCTTACTACGGTCGCAGTCTTGCCTATGCCTGCAAAAAGAACTTTGCAGCGGCCTTGATCGACATCGAATACGCCATTCGGCTCAAACCCAAAGAGGTTTTGTACCAAGAAGGTAAGGCGCGCATCAAGCTGGAATCGGGAAAAAATCTGGAGGCAAAGGCTGGCTTTCAACAAGCCTTGCGCATGGATACGCTATGTTGGCAAGCGTGGTATGGGCTGGCGATGGCTGAGCGCAACCTGGACTCCTTGCGCAACTCGGCCTTGGCATTTGACAAGGTGATCGTGATCAATCCCGAATTCGCAATGTCCTATCTCGGTAGGGCAGAGGCCCATTTCAAAACTGGCGACTATGCCACCGCGTTGGTCGATCTGGTAATTGCCGGTGATCTTGCCCCTAACTATGCGCTTATCTACGTCTTGCGCAGTAGCACGCAGCTCAGGCTGGAAAACTATGAGGCCGCGATCGAGGATGCTACCAAGGCCACCGAGTTGGACCCTAGTAGCAGCAGTGCTTTGTTTTCGCGGGGCGAGGCCTATTTCAAATTGGAGCAATTTTCCAAAGCAGAGGTCGATTATGCAGCTGCCATTGTACTCAATAAAGGAGACGGTCAATCTTGGTACAAGCGCGCTGCTTGCAATGAGCGACTCGGCGACTCCAAGACCGCTAAGAAATACTATGGAAAGGCCATCAGCAAGAATCGCGGACTGGCAGACGCCTATGCCAAGCGCGCAGCGATCTGGGAGCAGCAGCTCAAACCTAAAAAAGCATTGCCAGACCTCAAAAATGCCATCGCCCTTAAACCCGACGATGTCGGCTTGCGCCTCAGACGAGGGTTTATTTATCTGCAACTGACACAAATACAATTGGCCTCCGACGATTTTGTACATGCATCGCGGCTCGATCCTACTTCTGGGAGGGCATTTTATGGCCTCGGCATGGCCCGCTATCAAAATGGAAATGTGAACGGCGCCTGCGAATCTTGGAAGCAAGCAGCTGAGCTCAAGGATCCAAATGCCATCGACGAGCTCTCAAAATATTGCAACGAGTAGTTTTTTGAGAGAAATGATTAACTTTGCGCCTGTTAGCGTCGTGTAGTTGAGAACAACCAATTTTTCAGGAGCTATTCCTTATGCACCCTTTCCTATTATTCAGCAGAACTATGAGTAAAAAATTATCATTTCTCCTCTTGCTCTTTGTAAGTCTCGCTAGCACTTTGTGGGCGCAGACCCCCAAAGACACGCTCAACTTGCGTGACAAACACTATGTGAGGCAGGCAATGTATGAAACGAACCAAGAAGCTTTTGCGCCACCTCGCAAAAACAATTGGTCGATTGGTATCCAAGGAGGCACTACGATGCTGTCAGGCGATATTCGTCCGCTGCCAGGTTGGGGCTTGGGATTCAACATTCGCAAGGCGCTTGGCCACTCCTTTTCTTTGCGCCTGCAAGCGAGCTTGGGTGGCAATCGTGGCCAAAACTGGCGTGCAAACGGAGGTTTTGACAAAAATTCTGCCCTCAACGGCAGCGTTGATTCCACCGCCAACTATACCAATGTGGCCTATCCTTATGTCTATTACAACTACAAGATGAATTTCCAAGAGGCCGGTGTCCAAGGCGTCTGGAACATTGGGAACATCAATTTTCACAACCGCGAGCCCAAGGTGAGCTTTTACACCTTCTTCGGTTTGGGAGGCATGCTCTACAATACCAAGGTGAATGCGCTCGGTCCCGATGGTGCCACCTATGACTATGGTACAGTGATTCCACCGAGCCAATTGCTCGTGGATCGCAAAGAAGTCCTAGGCAAGATTCGCACTCTGCTGGATGATAGCTATGAGACAGCCGCTGAAAGCCATTTGCACAAAAGCAAAGCTGGAAGCAGCACGCTGATTGCAGCAGCCAATCTCGGCTTGGGTTTGGATTTCAAACTCTCCCGCCGTGTGAGCCTCGCTCTTGAGTACCGCATCACCTGGACCGGCGACGACTTGCTCGACGGTCATCGTTGGGAGGAAACCAATACCCTCACTGCCAACAGTGACTACCTTAATTATGCCAGTGTCGGTTTCAACTTCCGCCTCGGCAAAGGAGAGGAATCCTATTGGTTCCAAAACCCACTCTCCACAATCTACTCAGACGTGCGTGACCTGAAGCGTTTCAACAAGTCGGGCGAAAAGGACAGCGACAACGATGGCGTGGTCGATAGCCGCGACAAAGAAAAAGGCACGCCAGATGGTGTCTTGGTCGATGCCCAAGGCAGAGCAGTGGATTCCGATGGCGATGGTCTCCAAGATTTCCGCGACAAAGAGCCTTTCTCACCCAAAGGTGCGCAAGTCGATGGCAGCGGTGTTGCCAAAGACACTGACCAAGACGGCGTAATCGACTTTTATGACGAAGAGCCAGGCAGTGTTGCAGGTGCCCAAGCCGATGCCAATGGCAAGGCGATCGCAGTACCAAAAGGCGAGGCAAGTGCAGCTAGCCTCACCCCGTTTGACATGGTCAATTTCGACTTGGCTTCTGCAGAGGTCAAGCAGGAGTACTATCCAGCCATCTATCAAGTGGCACGCTACTTGGCAGATCATCCTGAGAAGTCTGTCGTGGTCGTCGGCAACGCCGACGTGCGTGGCAAGAGCGACAACAACGACAACCTTTCCAAGGACCGCGCCAACAATGTCGCCAAGATCCTCTCAGGCAACTTTGGCGTAGCCAAGGAGCGCATCAAGATCGATTACAAAGGCGACAAGGAGCAATTGGTCAAGGGCTTGCCTAGCGATCACCAAAAAGCCAACGAAGCATTGCACTTCCTCAACAGGCGTGTAGAGTTTCGTTTCATGGACTAATTGGGATTGCAGGTGAATCATGGGTCACCTTTGATCCGATGTTCACCGCCTAAAACAAAAATGGCCGCTGGGTATTCTCAGTGGCCATTTTTATTGGGTTCAAATCAAATCAGTGATCGGATGAAAGCTTGCAATCCCGAGCCCGCGGCCTCTGCCTGTCCCGCAGCATGGCGGGGGCCGCTGGGCCATTGACCCCCGCCTTCTGCGGGACAGGCATTTGCCTCTGGCATAAACGGGTCAATATCAACGACTACAAGACGCAATTGCCGGAGGCGAACGGTCGTTAGCCCAACGGCTTCCGCCGGGCGGAACAGGCGCCAGCCGTGGGCTCCCATGAAATGTTACACACTCAAATCACATTGGTGATCGCTCGCAAGCTTGCAATAGATCAGCGAATCAGAAAAGACGCCGTTGTAGTACCAATCTTGGCGGAAGTGGGCTTCCTGAAGAAAGCCGTGCTTCTCCAGGAATTTTTGACTTCCGGTATTTCCCACGGCAGTGTTCGCCTCGACGCTATGCAGGTGCAGCTGCTTGTAACCATAGGCAAGTACGGCCTCCATCGCCTCAGACATGAGTCCGATCCCCCAGAGGGCAGGATCGAGGATATAGCCGATCTCAGCGCGGTGATTTTTTTTGTCGATGCGCCAGAAGCCTAGGCTGCCGATCAATTCGGGAGTGCCAGTGAGACTCAGGCCCCAGGTAATGCCATCGCCTTGATCCAGCGATTGCCTGATACTCAAGATCAAGCTTTGCACAGCGGCGAGGTCGCGGTCATCGTCGCGGTCCAAGTATTTGGTGATAAGTGGATCTCGTCGCAATGCATAGAGCCTCTCTGCATCTGCCGGCACGATTTCACGCAGCTGCAAACGGGCGGTCTCAAGGATGGGAAATGTTGCAAAGTGGATATCCAGCATGGGAGGGTGATTTTTCCAAAGGTAGGAATTCTCCAAAATCAATGCTCAGAACTTCATGCTACGCGCAATTGTGGAAAAAATTAGCCGCCACACGACCAACCTGTGTGAATTGGCCATTATAATTTGAATTTCATCAATTAATTTTACATCATGCCTTTATCCACATCTGTGGAAAAGGGCATGTCCCCTCGGTGTACAGGTCCGAGGCACTTGCTTATGAGTTTGAAACGCAAAATCGCCGAAATTTGGGCCGCTCGCAGGGCCAAGGCCATCCGCAAGGTGCATCTCGACCCTGTGGGTTCACAGCACCGTACGCTCAAGAAGCTGGTCAAAACTGCAATGCAGACACAGTTTGGCAAAGACCACGGTTTCCCCGTGATCAGCAGCGCCCGCGATTTCAAGGCGCGGGTGCCTGTGCGAGACTATGAGGCAGCTGCTGAGTACTTTATCAACATCAGGCGCGGCGTTGCAGACGTCTCTTGGCCAGGGAAACCGCTATATCTTGCCAAGACTTCTGGCACGGTGAGCGGTGCTAAATACATCCCGATTACCAAGGAATCCATTGGTTATCAAATCTTGGGCGCACGCGACGCGCTCATGATGTACATGCACGCCTCGGGCAACAGCAGCTTCTTGGACGGCAATATGATGTTTCTGAGCGGGAGCCCGGTTTTGGAAAAGAATGAATGGGGCATGGAGGTCGGCCGTCTTTCGGGGATTGTCAATCACTACGTGCCGAGCTACCTCAAGCGCAACCAAGTACCGAGCTACGCCACCAATTGTATCGAGATCTGGGAAGAAAAAATCGAGAAGATACTCGACGAGACCTTGGCGAGAGACATGCGTCTCATTTCGGGAATCCCACCCTGGGTGCAGATGTTTTTTGAGCGGCTCAAGGAACGCACAGGCAAGAGTCCATTGCAACAATGGCCCAATTTGAGCCTGTTTGTACAAGGGGGAGTCGATTTTTCACCTTATGCGCCTGTATTCAAGAAATTTTTTGAGGGCAAGTTGAATATTTTGGAAGTATTCCCTGCTTCAGAGGGCTTTTTTGCATTTCAAGATACCCTCGACAACCATGGGTTGCTGCTCAATCTGGATTACGGCATCTACTACGAATTCATCCCGATCGAGGAATATGGTGATCCCGAGGCGCGCCGCATCGGGATCGAGGATGTCGAGCTCGAGAAACAATATGCACTTGTTGTAAGCACAAACGCCGGCCTATGGGCCTATGACATCGGCGATACGGTGAAATTTGTGAGCAAAAATCCCCACCGCATCAAGGTCACGGGCCGCGTCAAGCACTTCATCAGTGCTTTTGGGGAGCACGTGATCTCTGAGGAAGTAAACAAGGCGATGGTGACCGTCTGCCAAAAATTCAATGCTACAGTCACGGAATTTACCATCGCCCCGATGGTCTTGCCGGGTGAGGGCGAGAGTTTCCATGAATGGTTTGTGGAGTTTGACCGCAAGCCCGATGACATGCGGGCCTTTGCAGAAACCTTGGACCTGGAACTGCGTACCCACAATTCTTATTACGACGACTTGCGCGATGGTGCGATGCTGAAACCTGCTTTGATGAGGTCTTTGAAGCGCAATGCCACGCGGGACTACATGCGTTCACAGGGCAAATTGGGTGGTCAAAACAAGTTTCCGCGTCTCAGCAACAACAGAAAGATCGCTGACTGGTTAATGGAATATATCGAAACGGGCGCTGCGCCCCTCTGAAGTATTGGAAGACAATAAGCGCCAAATCGCCATCCTCGGCTCCACAGGCTCCATCGGCACGCAAGCCTTGGAAGTCATTGCTTTGCACAGCGACATGCTCGCTGTGAGCGTCCTCACAGCCCACAACAATGCCGATCTGCTCATCTTGCAGGCACGCCAATTTGTGCCCAACGCCGTCGTGATCGTGAATCGGGACCTGTATGCCCAAGTACGCGACGCGCTCGCCGACTTGCCGATCAAGGTCTTTGCGGGGGAGGAAGCCCTAGAGCAAGTCGTCGCCATGGACGAGATCGATATCGTTTTGACAGCCCTCGTGGGCTTCTCAGGCTTGCGCCCAACCCTCAATGCCATTCGCAATGGCAAGCACATCGCCCTCGCCAACAAGGAGACCCTCGTCGTCGCTGGGCAACTCGTGACGGCCCTCGCCAAAGAAAATCGGGTGAGCATACTCCCGGTCGATAGCGAGCACAGTGCGATCTTTCAATGCCTCGTCGGCGAGCAGATCAACCCCATTGAAAAAATTTATCTCACAGCAAGTGGTGGCCCATTTAGAGGTTACGACCGTGAGGCACTCTCGCAAGTGACCAAGGCACAGGCGCTCAAGCATCCCAATTGGGACATGGGCGCCAAAATCACGATCGACTCGGCAAGCATGATGAACAAGGGCTTGGAGGTCATCGAGGCCAAATGGCTCTTTGGGCTGCGCGACGATCAGATCGATATCATCGTGCATCCACAGTCTATCATCCATAGCCTTGTGCAGTTTGAGGACGGCAGTATGAAAGCGCAAATGGGGCTGCCCGACATGCGCCTTCCGATCCAATATGCCCTTCTGTTTCCCAAGCGAGGAAAGAATGAGTGGCCGCGTTTTGACTTTGTCAAATACCCGGCGCTTACATTTGAAGACATCGACCGCGATGTCTTCGCCAACCTCAAGCATGCCTTCAAGGCCATGGCCATGGGCGGCAATGCTGCCTGTATCCTCAACGCCGCCAATGAGGTTACTGTGAAGCTATTTTTGGAAGAAAAGATCAGATTTACGGATATCGCTGACTTGAATGGCGCTGCCCTTGCGGGATTGCCGTTTTTGCCGACCGCGAGTTTGGAAGAACTCTTGGAGACCGACCGCCACGCGCGGGCTTGGGTCATGGAGCAGGTCAGCACCACACATATTTAGACAACGCATACATTTTTGAAATGAATTTATTGATTACAATTGGATTGATGTTGCTGGCACTCAGCATCTTGATCGTGGTTCACGAAGCGGGCCACTTCTGGGCTGCGAGAATGTTCAAAATCAAGGTAGAGAAATTCTTCCTGTTTTTTGACTACAAGTTCAAGCTCTTCAGCGTCAAGAAAGGCGACACCGAATATGGCATCGGCTGGATACCACTCGGTGGTTATGTGAAGATCGCGGGTATGCTCGATGAAAGCATGGACGAGGAGCAGATGAAGCAACCGCCACAGCCTTGGGAGTTTCGCACCAAGCCGATCTGGCAGCGCCTGATCGTAATGCTCGGCGGCATCATCATGAACGTGATCTTGGGTTGCGTGATTTTCATAGGTCACCGCTGGGCTTATGGAGAGACCGTGATGCCCGTAAAAAATGTCGAATACGGGATTTTTGTCGCAGATAGCTCCGAGATGTGGAAGCTCGGATTTCGTACAGGGGACAAATTGCTGAGCTACGCTGGCGATACCTTCCAATATTTCAATGAATACGCCGACCCCAACCTCTTGGTCGATCGCGGCAAATACTTTGATGTGCAGCATGCCGACGGCAGCAAGCAAAAGATCGACATCGCCGACGACTTCATCAACGCCTTCCAGGCATCTGGGGAGTCTCGCCTGTTCACGCCCGACCAAGCCGCCTATCTCACGGTGATCGATACTGCAGATCTCGCGGCCGCGCTCAAGGCCGATCCCAAGCTCGACACTAGCAAGACGTCGATCCAGGCTTTTCGTGCGGGCATCCGCACAGGCGACCGCGTGGTCATGATCGACTCGACCCCGATTGTGAAGTACAGCGAGTTTTACCACACGCTGCGCAACCGTCCCAATGAGACGGTGACGATCAGGGTAGAGCGCAAGGGGAAAGAAATTCCCTTTCAAGTCTTTATGAAATCGATCTCTCGCATCGGCGCCGGGGCCAATGACAGCATCCTCAAGGAGCATAAGTCCTACACCTTTGGCGCCGCCATCCCGAGCGGAATCGGTGCAGCATTTGAGCAGATCCCGCGCACCTTCAAAGGCTTGCGTGCCGTCGTCACTGGCAATGCCAATGCGACCAAAAGCATGTCGGGGCCGATCGGAATTGCCAAGGTATTGGGCGATGGTTTTCAAGTCATGGGATGGAGCTGGTTTTGGCGGCTCACAGGCATGCTGTCGATGGTTTTGGCGGTGATGAATATCTTGCCGATACCCGTACTCGACGGCGGGCATGTGCTCATCCTCATGATCGAGGGCATCACCGGGCGAGAGATTCCTCTCAAAGCCAAGGAGATCATCATGACCATCGGTTTTGTAATGGTATTGGCCCTCATGGCATTTGTAATCTTGAACGACGTGATCAAATTATTTTGAGCTTATGGCATAATCACCTAAAAGTTATCATGAAAAACCTCGTATTAATCCTCGTATTCACGGCCATGCTCCCCCTCCTGAGCATGGCACAATCCACGGTGCTGCAGAGTGATGATGGCCCCGTAGATTCCCTCCCCAAGATGAAAGTCTTGGTCGTGCCCTTCCATCAATTGCGGTATTACTTCAGCGATTGCGACAAGCAGGTCGGCGGCGCTAGCAAGATCGAGCAACGCGACTTGCGCAAAGCCTATCAGCTCGGCTTTGACTATGCCACTGAGGCCACGATGGAAAAGCGCTATGCGCCGATCAATCTCGCTCAGATGAAGGACTCCATCGATGTCGCTGCCCTTGATGAGTTTTATGAAAATGTGAGCTATGCCTATGAGACGCCCACCCGGGAGATGAACAAAAAGCAAGCTGAGATGATGAAAACGATGAAGGAACGCTGGAAATCGATCGGCTCCAACGAAAAGAAGCAGACGCTCAATGAGATGGAAAGTTATGTCACCGTCGATGCCAAAGACGAGCAATACATGCGCCTCAATTGGAAGAATCCAGATTTCCTCCAAAAGCTGAACACGATGTACCAGCCCGATTACATCGTGACGATCAATCAATTTGAGATCAAGACCGATTACCAGCACTGCATCGACCGCGACTTGCACAAGTATGCAAGGCAGATCAAGATCCACTACAATGTTTTCCGTCCAGATGGGAAGCAGATCTATGGCGACGTGATCTCGGCGAGGTACAACAATACTACTGACGATGTGAATCAGATCATCCAAGACAATTTTGGCTTCCTGAGCGACTACGTGACGCAGTCGCTGCCGGGCAGGAAATAAGTTCTGGATCGCATCCATTTGAAAAGGCAAGGGAAGCAATTCTCTTGCCTTTTTCTATGTGGATGGACGCTGAGCCCGCGGCACTGCGTCCTCGACGTGTCGGGAGCCCGCCCCGAGCCCGCCCCGACTGCGGGTCGGGACAGGGCAATCGACCCCCGCCTTCTGCGGGACAGGCATTTGCCTC
>JANORP010000023.1:0-6808 GCA_031415375.1 Bacteroidota bacterium
CCGTGGTGGTGAAGCCATCTTAGCCGCAGAGCGGCTGATTGGGACACAGACGGTTGCAAATCTAGCTGGCCTCAACAATATCAATTCATTATTCTCTTTGGCGGCGACCGATCAACACGAAGTCGAGCGATTGAATGGCAAGCCGTATTTTGTATTGTATGGTTCCAAGGATGATGATGTAAGTAGCGCTGGATTGGATACGCTACCTGACCCTTATAACTTAGGCGTACCTACGACATTGGTGAGTGGCAACTCATTCACGCTCCATGACCGGGCGACTGGTGAACAGCGGTCGATGGCTTTTGTACATGGAGCGACGCACAATGGTTTTGTCACGCTCAATAATGTTGATTATAGATATACAGGTGGTGGCTCCGCAGACATTTTGGCTACGGAGGGAATTCAAAGAACGATGCTAGATGCTTATGCAAATGCATTTTTTAGAAAAACCCTGAAAGGCGAATCTTTTTGGTTTGAAGCATTGAATGGGGCTTGGTTGCCCCCATCGGTCCAAGACGCGTCGAAGCCTGAAGTCAAGATACATTTTCAGTTTCGCAACACGGGAGGCCAAACGATCTTGGATGTAGATACGTTGGCAGACGATACCGATTTTTCGGATGGCAAAGCGGTAGGCATACTGAAACAGCCACTTGGACTACTTGCTGTGACGCTTGATCAATATTCGCAGCACGGGATCAAAGCGATTCAAATCGACATTTCAAAATTCCCTGTATTTGAAGTGTATTCAGGCTCGGCCTTGAATGCAAATGCCTACGACTTTTTCAGTCTGCGGATTGCCAAGATGTATGGTGTGGCGACGGATCTTTCCGGTTTGGAGGCGAGATTGTACAATGGAACCACGCCATTCAATTTAAAGACTCCAACGGTAATACCGGATGCCTACGAACGTTATGATGATGTGACCCTTTCAAAATCTGCGATGATCACCGTTCGTTTTCCGCTTGCGAGCTTTTCGGGCTTTGACAAGTCCAACATTACTAAAATTGAAATAGCCTTTGGGACAAGTTCGGGAACTGCCGAACTTTCAAGTTTTGAATTTACCGATTAAAAAAAGCGATGCGTAAGGCATTTTTCCCGCTACTGATCCTACATCTCTTGCTCGGTTGCAGCTTGAGAAAAGATCGTGCAGCAACAACTCAGATCGCATCAAGTTCAATGGAAACAAATATAGAATCGAAGCATTTGGGCCAAATGAATTTTTTGGCCGACAGGATCGATGCGCTTGCTGAAGACAAGGGCGCGCCGCCATTTGTTGAAAAGATACTGCTCTTCTCGCTCTTGAAGGAAAACAATGTTTCGAGGCAGGTATCCTACAGCCTCTACCCTGTTCATCAAGAAGGAAAATGTTTGGGCAGCTCAGGATCAATCGAATCGGTCGAAACCGAGCAAAAAGGATTGGGGAATTCACCGTCGGTATCACGAAAGGGGATTTTCGAAATCGAGGAGTATTCAAAAAATGGAGGAACGACTCAATTGCGAAACTATTTTGTGGCCCGATTCAGCGAAGCAGAAATCATTAATTGGCTTGATTCAGTAAGAGCCGATCTGAAAACGGATCGAATTGCTTGGGACCTCAGCCCTGAAGCTTCAAAATTTGACCCTGCGCTGATTGCAATTTTTGCAAATCTTAAGGATCGGATGCTTTCGTTTTTGCAGCAACACCCGATGCAAATTGAGCAGGACAATGATTCTGCAGCCTATTCCATGAATTATTCGATCTACGAAAACTCGAACTTTGACTATCGTAACGAATTCACCAAGACTGTCGTGCAATTGATCGTCTTCAACAAAGATCGGTCTTTTTCATTGGCAGAGGCAAAGACCCAATGGCCAGGCATGTCTGAGCAAATGAGCAACGTCTCCGATTTAATCTTGCTGCAATGCCATTTAAAGAGAGGGAACTCTTCCTCCTTCGGAATCGTGTTGTCGAATTTTAAAAAGGTTAATAAAAGCCATTGATTTACAATTTAATAAAAAATCGTTATGAGTACATATTCCATAAAGCTGAGAAATACCCTAAGGCTGGTTGTGACCGATCACTATCGGATGATTGAAATGGAGATTACGAACGTTGACGAAAATTTCAGGGTGCGTTCTCAGAAAGAATTTCTACGTGTCACAGATGGTGTCACCGTTGTGAAGCCCATAGACTTTTATTACACACCAAGTCGGAAAAAACTGATGGGTTATTTCACAATGGATGGATTTGCAAGCTTCAGTGGTGACGTGGACGCGATTTTTGGTTTTGGCAGTGAGGTAGATGGCACTGTCACTGTGACCAATTTGAATGCGAATATCGACCCCTTGCCACCCATCTTGGCAGGCATTCCTTTTTTGGATGCCACCAATGTATGGCTATCCCAATTGTAATTCAGAATCTCTAAAGCAAAAGAATATGCCTTCACAAGAATATTATCCAGCGCTGTCAGACCTCGTGAGAGCGGAGGCCATTCCGGGGGATTTTACAGAGTTTGAGGATTTGGTTCAGAGTGGTATCGATGCAGTATTGTCCAAGATTTGGTACAAGGACTTGGTGGTCGATGTCTCACCGGCTGGGGATACCAAGCACTATAGCCTCACACTACTCACCAAAAAGCTCAAGCTGCCCTTGTTTGGATCGGGCATGAACCTAGTATTTTTTAGAGATTCCACTGGTGCACTGTCATCGTTCCCAATCGTGTTTGAATGGACTTGGCCGCTATACAAGTACATAGCGGGATTGGAAAGCGCAGGGTTTTCGTACTTGCCCGAAGCGTTTGTGGAGATCTTGATGGAACTAGCAGAGATTGAGGATGAAAAGGAGTTCTTTGGGGAGATCGTCAAGACATTTTTGGATGATGGGGACGATGCTTACCAGAGTTTCTCTACGGCGATCAGCAGCAAGATTGCAGATTATGACAATGGTTCATCTGTAGCGATTACCACAGAGATCAGCAACATCATCAATCAACTGACTATCATCGAGGCAGAGGTTACCTCGATGCTGAACAATACGAATATCTTTACCATTGCAAGCCTGTTTGAGAACTATAAAGAAAATGCCGTTTTGGCGAATGCTGTACAATCGATCAAAGCTTCATTGGATGAGTTGATATCTACCCATTGCGTGGATATAGATTTCAAAGCAGATACCATACGCACGCTCTTGGAGGGTGTCAGCGACCTTGATGAGAAGTTCAAGCGGCTGGGCTTGCTATTTAGAAGATGGTTTATGGATATCGATATTGACGATATCAAGGAGTTGCTCATACCACAGTTTGCTTTGGAGTTGCATGGCATCAAAATGGCATTGGAGTTTCCTCGGAATTGGTTGTTACCTATGATCGAAGTTCCGCCCTTATCAAACAACTGGATAGAAGACCCTGATACAAATCGGTTGGCAGCGTTGGAGTTTACCGTTGGAAACTTGAAATTCTCGACGAAGAAGGGCTTTGAGTTTGAGCAGCAGTTGGATTTTGGCTTTGAACCTGCGATGATCGGAAAGACTGGGATCATCTTGGCGTTTGATGGCCTCAAGGTGGACATGAGCAAAGCCTACAATATCCCTGAGGCGGAGGCCGATGGGCGCCCCGAGGACTTCATGGGTCTGTATGCAGAGTCTGCGACAGTGACTTTGCCTGCGAAGTGGTTCAAAGACCAAGATGGGACCTTTGCGGAAATCTATGGGGAAAAGTTGTTGATCGGCACGGGTGGCATCTCGGGTAAGATCGGGTTACGTGCCCTCAACGTGCTAGGCGGGGACAATATGTTTTGGGCGAAGCTCGGCGAGAGCGGTGGTTTCGCACTCGGTTTCAGTAGCTTTGATATCACCTTCAAGCAAAATAAGGTGGTGTCGTCGAATATTTCGGCGGCGATGAAGATCAAGAAGTTTGTGTATCCTACGGGTCATGCGCTTGCGGGGCAGCCTGTGACCATCTTGATCAAGGGCCATATCCATGATGATGGGGATTTTAATCTGACCGCCTCGACAGAGCCGCCATACCCGATCACGTGGCCAAATGTGTTTACGTATCATATTCGTAGCTTGGAATTGGGGAGTGAGGACGACAAGTTTTATATCGGAACTTCTGGGAAGTTGCAATTCTTGGGTTTCTTGCATGATACGTTGAAGCTCGGCGATATCGAGATTGAGAAGCTACGCATCTACAGCGATGGCACCATCGAGTTTGAAGGTGGGTCGATCCATTTGGTGGAGCCGGTGGTGCTGCCGCTGGGGCCCGTGGAGATAACGGTGACGGCGATCCACTACGGCTCTCACCAAAAAGAGGTGGGTGGACACATGCGCAAATTCAATTGCTTCGGTTTTGACGGGGGCATCAGTGTGGATCCATTGGGGATCGAGGTCAGGGGTGATGGCGTGAAGTTTTATTACTGTGTGGATGAAGTACCTGGTGAACCCAAGCCTTCGCCTTATCTCCATATTCAGACGCTGTACCTGGACCTGACGATTCCTGCATCTTCGCCCGCAGTTGTGTTCAACGGCTGGTTGTCGATCCCCGAACCGGGGACTTCTCCTGAATATGCGGGTGGCATCAAACTCAAGATTCCGGCTGCGAAAATCTCGGGCAGCGCCGACATGAAACTCATGCCGCGGTATCCTGCCTTCATCATCGATGTGAGCATCGACTTGCCTGCACCCATCCCGCTGGGGCCTGTGGGCATCTTCGGCTTTCGCGGCTTGATCGGCTACCGTTACGTGGCCGAAAAGTCAGCCGTGCCGGGAGCGGTGTCTTGGTACGATTATTACAAGGCAGCTCCGCGTGGCATCCATGTGACGAAGTTTTTGGGTCCAAACCGCACGACGGTTGCTGGGACGCCGTTTTCGATCGGTGCAGGGGCTAGCTTGGGGACTTCGGCCGACAATGGCACGATCTTGAACATCAAGGCGATGGTGCTGTTGTCGATTCCATCGCTGTTTATGATAGACGGTCGTGCAGCGGTGTTGAGCGCGCGCTTGGGGCTGGAGGATACGAAGGATCCACCCTTCTTCGCGTTCATCGCGGTCGGCGACAATTCGCTGGAATTGGGATTCGGGGCAGATTTCAAGATGCCCACAAGCAGTGGCGACGTCGTGACCTTGTTTGCTGAGGTGCAGGCGGGCTTTTTCTTCAACGACAGCTCCAAGTGGTATGTGAATTTCGGGACGAAGACGAATCCGATCACGGCCAAGATCATCCGCATCTTGACGATCAAGAGCTACCTGATGCTGAGTGCCAAAGGCATCGAGGCTGGTGCAAGGGGCGACCTGAGCTTCGACAAAACTTATGGTCCGATCCATGTGAAGGCTTGGGCTTATATCGAACTCGGCGGCAAGATCAGTTTTGAACGTCCACAGTTTGGAGCCTATATGGCTGCTGGGGTCGGGGCTGATATCGACATCAAGATCATTAGCCTGTATGCTTCTTTTGACATCTTGTTTGGGGTGGAGGGTGCCAAACCCTTCAAGATCTATGGGGAGTTCCATTTCTGCGTGAAGATCAAGATACTTTGGGTATTCTCATTCAAATTCTGTGGGGAACTTTCGGTGATGTGGGAGTTCAACAAGGACGTGGATCGCAGCCCTGTAAACCCCATGCTCACGAGTGCAAGCGCGACACCGTTGGCCGACATGGTGAAGGGTGTGAACATGCTTTCGAACGAAACGTTTGAACTGGCCTATTTGGGTACGAGCATTCCGGGCAGCTTACCAATGTCAGTGACGCAAAAAATCATCCCGCTCGATACTTTCATCGACATCAAGACAGAGAAGGGCTTGCTCCCAAGTGCTGTCGCTGGAATCATTGGGGGCGTGAACAATCCACCCATTCGGTACGAAGATTTGATCCCGCCAGAAAAGATCATCCATGGGAAGGAAGTGCGGCAGGTAAAGCATCAGTACTCGGTGACGAGTGTGGAATTGAAGTGTTGGAATCCCAATACGAATGGATGGCAAGTGTACCATCCTTGGAAGGCTTTGTATCCTACCGACCCTCTTTTGGATCCGCTACGGGCAGGGCAATTTCAAAAGACGGATGGAATCTACAATACAATCCGCTTTTTGGCGACGTCGCCGCTGTCTTATACTGAACAGGGCATGCCCGGATGGTATATTCCCGAGCAATATGGGTTGACGCCCGGCACCCTGTTTTGTGAGGGCGAAGCGTTGATCCCTGACTGTGCCAACTTCTTGGAGAAACCTCTGGGGCATCGTTATCATTGCCCTGACGACAACAATCTATTTTACTCCAACAATGCGGCCTTTTTGCTGATGGACCATCGGCCCAATGGGTATGCGGAAGTCGTGTCTGAAACGAATCCATTCGGATTTGCGCAATCGTTGGAATTCCAGAATACCCATCGCCTGCAAATTCGGTTGCTGCAGCCGTCTGTAGAGGTGACCTTGTTTTTGACGAGCTATGCACAGTCAGTGCGGATCAATTATTATGCTTCTCTGATCGACGACGATGCGCTTGTGGTGGGCTACGGTAATCCCGATGTAACGGCGGTGGATCCGCACGCGCCTTATAGCGTGGTGGTGTCGCAAGCGGCCTTGAGCAGCCCCGTTACCTACCTCCATCCCGAATGGTTGGCGGTAACGCGGATCGAAATCGATCCCATCGAGGCCAATGCGGCTCAAATCACGGCTTTGGTCGAGGAAATCGCGCAGATTTTGTACCACAACAATCTGATCGCCCTCAAACTTGAGGAAGGTCGAATCAGGGACACCTGGGAACTGGAGGCACAACTGATCCGATTGCAGTCGGAGAGTTGTAAATACCCTCCACGGCAAGAAAGTGCGCCTTCGGAT
>JANORP010000024.1:0-11494 GCA_031415375.1 Bacteroidota bacterium
TCTTGGCGCCGCTGGCCACGGCTGTCGTGACCATGTCTTGCAGCCGTGCCTGATGCTTGGAGCTGATGATGTGGCTGAAGTCGTTGCTGTCTTGCATGTGGCTCGCCGTCTCGCCATAGCTCTTTTCGTAGGTCTCCTTGATCTTGGCGACGAGTTTGTCATAGATCTTTTCATGGACCATGACATAGTTGGGCGACATGCAGCTCTGGCCTGCGTTCACGAGCTTGCCCCAGACGAGCTTGCGGGCGGTGTCGCTGATGTTGGCGGTTTCATCGACGATCACGGGGTTGCGGCCACCGAGTTCCAGCGTGACAGATGTGAGGTGCTCGGCAGCGGCATGCATGACTTTCTTGCCGACCTCGGGGCTGCCTGTGAAAAAAAAGTGGTCATAAGGCAGGGCCGTCAGCGCTGTCGCCATCGTATGGTCGCCAAGGAAGACGGCGACTTCATCCTCTGTGAACAAATCGGCCATCATCCTTACAATGAGATCGCTGGTGGCGGGGGCAAATTCGCTGGGTTTGATCATGACGGTGCATCCGGCGGCGACCGCCGAGACGAGGGGTCCGATGGTGAGCATGTAAGGAAAATTCCAAGGCGCCAAGATGAGCGAACAGCCCTTGGGTTCATAAATGACCTCTGAGCTGGAGCCGATAAAGGCGATCGGCGTGGCGAGCCTGCGTGGGCGTGTCCACGCGTGCAGGTTGGCGATGGCGTCTTTGATCTCGGCCATCACGGGCATGATCTCCATGAGGTCTGCCTCGTGGGCAGGCTTGTGCAGGTCCTTGAAAAGGGCATCTTGGATGTCCTTTTGATGGGTCAAGACCCATTTTTTCATTTTGCGCAGCTTGGCAACCCGCTCGGATGCCGTGCTGCCCTTGAGTTTTTCCCAGAAAAATGCCTGCTGGCGTGCGAATATTTCCTCGTGGCGATTCATGGTATCAAGTTAGGTAATTTTGGTGGATCGCAAAGTCAAGCATGGCGCTGTAGGATTGACCGCCCCGATCACTGATCGGGACAGGCGACGACCGCCCCGACACGTTGGGATAGACGCCGGAGCGCAAAGTCAGCTTTGTTTTGAGGGGTTTGACCGACAAAGCCGAGCTTGGACTCACGGTTTTCGTTTCCCCTCCATTTCGATGCCTGGCTGGCGCAAGACCATGGTGTCAAAGACGCCTTTTTTGTCTGCGACGAATTCCAGGCTGAAGCCATTGAGCTCCTTCAGCTTGAATTGTGTATTGCGCCAGGGTTCCATGAGTTCCGCGCCTTGACCACTTACATTTGCTTGCAACTTGTTGCCGCTGACTAGCTCGATCTCAATGGAGAGCTTGCCATCGGCGAATTCATATTTGCCTACAAGCTCCTTCAAGAAACTGGGATCGCTGAGGCGTGTAGGCGGCATTTTGATGAATTCAATGTCGGCGACCGAGGTCTCCATCGGGACATCGACGCGATAGACATCGCCCTCCTTGCCAGTCTGGAATGCCATGAGCATATCTGACTCGGGCTGGCTGATGTGGGCGTTGAAGACATCGTAGTGGAAGTGAGTGACCTCAAATTGGAGGCCATTGAAGGTGGCTTTCAAGGCCTTGTCGTCGTGGCCGACTGTGAGGGTGCCATAGCCTGGGTTGAAATATTCGCCTGCAAAGTCGGCGAGGTCATGGCTGGGTCGAGTGCCTTTGACTGGCTTGGGCTTTCCAGGTTCTTCCAATTTTTCTGCTTTTTCCTTGGCTTGGTCATCACCGTAGGTACGGGCATACCAGTCGGTCGGCGGCAGCCCCAAAAACATGTCTGCGGCTTGGTAGCAAAGGGGTGTCGCAAAGCCAGAACCATCTAGATTGGTGAGCACGACGATGCCAAGACCGTCGTCGGGCATCAAGAACACGCCCGCCGAGAAGCCATCGATGTTGCCGCCATGCTCTACTACCCGATGTCCCTTGTATTCATACAAGAACCAACCGAGGCCATAGCTGCGCGCGGAGTTCTCCTTGGTTTTGGAAGGCCTGCCCAGCGTCATTTGGGGAGTATGCATCATGGTCATCTGGGTTGGTGAAATGATGGACTTGTCGCCAAGTTTTCCGTTGGCGAGTTGCATGCGCAGCCAAGCGGTCATTTCTTGGGAGTTGGAGTTGATGGAGCCGGCCGGCCCCATTGCGTCGATGCCGCGGTAGGGCGCGAGGATCGATTGTTTTTTGTCCTCCTCCCAACGGTAGCCCTTGGCAGCATTGGAGCTACTTTCCATCTCGCTGACCGAGAAGTTGGTGGCATTCATCCCAAGAGGTTTGAAAATGCGTTCCTTCACAAGGACCTCCCATGTCGTGCCATTGATTTTGCCCGCGAGATAACCAGCGGCCATGACCATGAGGTTTTGGTACTGCCATGTACTGCGGAAACTCTCGTTGGGTTTCAAGTATGGGAGGCGGTGGTAGAGCTCCTCGCGGCTGGCAGAGCTACCATACCAGACGAGGTCATGGCGAGGCAGTCCCGAGCGGTGGCACATGAGGTCAAGGGCCGTCATTTCTTGCGTGGCGAAGTCGTCATACATCTTGAAGTCGGGCAGGTAATTGCGAATGGGCTTGTCCCAATCGAGTTTGCCATCATCTGCCAAGATGGCTAGGCTGGCTGCCGTAAAAGCCTTGCTGCTAGAGCCAATCGCGAAGAGCGTCTTGTCATCGACAGCATTGCCCTTGCCAAGTTCTTTTTCCCCAAAACCTTTGCTGAGGAGCACTTTGTCATCTTTTACAAGGGCCACACTCATGCCCACGATATGGGACCGCTTGCGCAGCGAGTCGCAGAGGGCAGTGAAATCGACGATGGCCTTGGCGGTGCGTGCCGCCGCAATGCCCTTTTCGATCGCACTCTCCTTCATGAGTTTCATGGGAAATGTCTGCCCGCCTTGGTTGAAATCCCCGATGATCTTTTCGTCGCCCTCGGCGACCTTGCCTGAGAAGCTTGCGTTGCCGGGTACCTCGGGTAGCTTGAATTTGAGGCTACGCCCTTCCAAGATCACCTCTGCGAGTGCCATATCTTTGGCTTTTTGGAGGGGAATGTCGATGTCGCCCGTCCAATGGTTGGCCACTTTTTTGAAATCGACGATCACGTCGAGGGTCATGCCCGGCACCTCGATCATGCCTTTCCAGCTGCCGCCGATGTCGGGGCTTTGGGCAGATAGGCTCGTGCATAGGCTGGCGAAGAGCAGGATCAGAAAAGAGGAGATTTTGCGTAGCATCGGGTGATATTGAGACTGTAAATGTAGGGGCTTGCACAATCACTGTGCATACATAAGACGCAGGATTTTGTAAAAGGAAACAAGGAAGACGAAAAATAATTGGGAATCGGTCTGCACTTGAAAGGCGCTTGCGTGCATCGGCCTCAAAGGCATGTCGCCGAGTACCCTTACGGATACCCGGCGAACAACCTCAAATCTGTGAAGCATTTAGGATTGGATGTGGATTCCACCTCAAATGCTGTTGGCAGGCGAGGGGAAATGTTGGTTGGTGATCGCTCAACCCTTCTTTTTCTCATCCAATATGGCCTCCACGACACCCGAAGCTACGGCGCCAGCTGCGACACCAGCGATGGGTGTGGCCACAGATCCGACTGCGCTGCCCACAGCATCGGCGAGGAATGCCCATAGCCATCCACCGCGTTTGGCTTCGTTGGTTGAGTGGCTCTGCTCATACCAGTAGCCCAAGGAGTGGCGCATCACGGATGCTGAGATCAAATCTTTGGCTTTCTCGGCCTCTGACACGCTGGAGTTCAAAACCTCATTTTCCCAGTTCACGATTTGCTTGCGCAAAAAGATGGGTGTGCGGCCCTCGCGCATCATCTTATAGACCATATAGATGATCCAAAGGGGATCGCCTGTTTTGTTGAAACTGTTGTTGGGCCAGCCATTGGGCCAGCCG
Source organism: Bacteroidota bacterium (assembly GCA_031415375.1). Lineage (GTDB taxonomy): Bacteria > Bacteroidota > Bacteroidia > J057 > JADKCL01 > JADKCL01. Next base: position 3,906 of record JANORP010000024.1, read on the forward strand.
CCTGGGAAGCCAGGGAGGTCTGGAAAAGGAAAGCAAATCGGAATCACGCCGTCAAAGATGCCCAGTCGTTTCAGGGTTTCCTTGACCTTGGGATAGTCGGCAGCTTGCAATCCTTGGAGTGCTGGCGTTTTCAAGCCACGGGATTTGATGAAGTCGGCATACAGATCGAGGAACTTGGTGCGGTCTTTGCCGATTTTGGTGCGGTTTGCACGATAATAGGCCAATGCCTCATTGTGGATCAAGCCAGCCTCGTCATAAGGGTTGTCATTGTTGGCGGCGATGTAGGGCCCGCTTTCGTCGGCCGTGTTTTCAAGGCAATGATCTGGAGCGCTGAGCTGGAAATCGAAGCAATTGGTTTTGAGTGAGATATTCATAATGTGTGATGTTTTATTCTTGTGTGAAAAAATGATATGATGAACAATGGTGTCGGCGAGGGTTTATTTCTTGGACCCGAGCCAATAACCCAATGAGCGGCCGATGGCACCGACTGCCGCGCAGATGACCACACCTGCTCCTGTGACGACACCTGCGGCGGCACCAGAAGCGGCACCTTTGATATCAGAGAGTCCAGGTCCGCTGGTTAGGGCAGCTGGGACTTGCACTTGCAATGCCCAGAAGGCGGTGCTGTGACGGGCCACAGACAGCATCGTCAAGAGGCCCGCACGGTCCTCATCGTTCAGCTTTGCTTGCATGGCTTCCTTGTCGAGTGCCTTGTAAAAGGCGATCAGGCCTTCTGCAGATTCCTTGCCATTGTCAAATGCAACCATGCGGGCCCCAATTTCACCGATGCGCACACCGGCATTCTTGTAGCGGCCCATGAGCTCCTCGGTGGCGATGGTCGTCGCTTGAGGTTGCAAGACGTTGAATGGCTCGATGCCAGCCTTGAAGCTCCAGCCACCGAAGCAGTCGATGATCTCTGGCCCGCTCTTCTCTAACTTGGCCTTGATCTCCTCGTTCTTGAAAGAATAAGTTTGCAGAAAGCTCAATACGGCTTTCAGCAGCTCGGCATCCTGGAAGTCGCCTGCAGGAAATTTTTGGCCCAATGCCTCCAAGGCATCGTTGTGTGCTTGGCCAATTTCATCATAAGGATTTTCATGATTGGTAGGATCCAATTTGACGGCAGGTAGCATTGTTGTGGTGCCATTGGTGCAGCCGTCTGGCGCCGTGAGGCTAATATTGTAGCACCCAGAGGTAATTTTGAACTCCATAATACGTGAACGTTTTGAGGTAAAAATCGTCGGCCAGCCCTAGCGCCTTGCCAGTGGATTCCCTGACCGACGTTGCAAAGATTGCGGTGACATGCCCGGGCTTAATTGTACACTTTAGGGGGTGACCTTCCCCAGACTTAACTTGGGAATGTAAGCTGGATCGGCTTATTTTGTGGCAAAAGGGCCACACATGAGAGCGCGCAAGGTATTTAGGATCTATGCAGCATTGCCTGCGGATGAGCGAGCGGCCTTTGGCTTGTACTTGGCGTCGCCCTATTTCGGATGTAGTCAGCGGCTCATGGATTTCAGGAAATTGCTGGAGGAGGCGCTGGTGTTGCAGCCTGAGCAGCAACTCAGTGCCGAGGAGATATGGCAGTTACTGCCCGGTATTACAACCGCCTACCGCGCCAATGGCTTCGACAAGCTCTGCGTCGAGTTGCTGGCTGCACTCAATGATTTTTTGGCGGTACAGGCCTATAGGGCGCAACCAGCGACGGCGGCGGCACATTTGATGGAAGCCTATGTGTCAAGGAACCTCGACGAATGGATACCCAATGTGTTTGAAGGGTTGATCGACAAACTTGGCAAGGACCTCGAACGGGATGCTGAGGGGCTGCACGCCCATCTGCGCATCACGGAAAGCCATGCCCAATACATCTTTCGGCAACCGAGAACGCCTATCGTAGAGCCGCTTTTGCTGGTCGATCAAAAACTGACCGCCTATTATGTTTCAAAAAAATTGGAATTGGCGTCGCTGGTAGATGTGTACAACCGATCCTTCAACAGCGAACTGGTGTTGCCCGATTTGGAATTTGTACATGCTTTGATCGAGACCACAGCAGATCGTTTCCCCTTGCTGATCAGGCTCAGGGCCGTCGCGCGGTTGCTCACCAGCACGCGCGAAGACCGGTACTATTGGGAGCTGAAGGCTTTGTTTTTGGAGAGCATTGATCAAATATCACGCGATCAGACACGGCCGATTTCATTTCTGGCACTGAATCACCTCTATTTCAGGATGAATTTGGGCGACGACACCTGGGAGTCAGAGACAGATGCCTGGCAAATGTTCATGCTCGATGCTGGACTCTTTGATGAAAATGGTCGATTTGCGGGCAGTGTGATGAAAAACATCGTGCAGCTCAGGTTGTTGCTGGGAAACATACAGTGGGTGGCGGATTTTTTGAAGAATTACCGGGCAAAGTTTCCCGCCTTGGGCGACGACTGCATTTTGATCTACAACGAATCCGTCTTGGCGTTTCATCAAGCAAAGTATCTGGAGAGTTACCGTGGCATGGAGACTGTGATTCGGGATTGGAAGGAGGACTTTTTTTATGGCACAGACGCCAGGATTTATCAATTGATGTGCTTGTATGAGCGCTGGGGCCAAGAAGATACCGCCGATGAGTTGGAGGCGCGCTTGAATGCGTTTCGGGTGTATTTGGTACGTGAAAAGCGGGTGGGTCAGTTGCGCAAGGAGCGTTACCTCAATTTGGTCAAGCAGTTTCGCCGCTTAATTTCCCTCTCCAGCGAACCCGAGAAGACCCAAAAAGAAAAGGCGAAAAAGTTTCGCAAGAGCTTGGATAGCCTCAACCTTGTCTCCAACCGCAGGTGGTTTCAGGCCAAAGTCGAGCGCTACCTCTCTTGAGAAACAGATTCGCCTAGCGATCATGCGCGGCGCTTACCGCTTGGTCTTGATGGCCGCCGCTTTTTGGATGGTCGCAATGGGCTGGCGCGTAATGTCTAGGTTGTCCACGATCACAATCCCACCATCTGCATGGTTGAATTTCACCGACTCAAGCACCACACCGGCGACGTCCTGGAGTTTCAGTTTGTAGGTATGATCGATGGGCATGCCATAGGTCACATTCATCACGATGCGTAACGTGCTCACACTCGTGACGCCACTGCTTTGCACGCCGCTTTCGTCGGATAGGATCCAGGTGATGTTGCTCGGGATTGCGTTGTCAAAATATGCGCTCACGACTTGATTGGCCATAACATTCAATAATTTGAGGTGAATAGATAGAAACTGCTGCTAAGCTCTAGTCTTTCTGCCACAGAAAATTGTACATTTTTGAGGCAACCTTCCTTTGAAAGATTTCGCAGCACGCAAAAATATTCACCAATTCCCCAAGAAACGGCAATTGCCCTCGGCTTTCCAAGGGCAATTGCTAGAAGTAAAGACATTTTAAGGCTCAATCCACCGATTGGCGATGGCGGCGCAATTGCCTCTTACAGAGATAAACGCCGATCGACCCTGATAAGTTTCGTCTGTCTTGAGTATTTTAGGAGGATCATGCCGATCCTGATGAAAGTCATCTGTTCCTCCATTTCCCAATTTTCAATGGACATGGTGCAAATCGGAGCTGTTAGCGGCATTTTGTTTTGTCGAAGGGCTTCAAAATCAAGCATACGCGATGGAAAAAGAATTTTACAACCCCGCATTCGATGGCACATGGCCGATCGTGAAGGCTGAGACGATTGCGGGCCAAGCCTACACGGGTACGATACGCATCTCAGCTGCTGCACACGATGGCCACCGCATCGACTGGAAAACCTCAGCGGGCAACTACGATGGCATCGGTTTGGCGATCGAGGGGCGCTTGTACCTGGCCTTTGGCAAGGAAGACGAGGGCTACGGGCTGGCCGTGTATTCGGAGACTGCCGCTGGGCTAGAGGCTGTCTTCACTTCGCAGACTTTCAAAGGCGCGGTCGGAGTCGAGAAGGTGCCTGGTTGCACGGGTTTCGCCCATCTCAACCAGACTTACGACATGCAAGGCTGGCAGCCCGACAAGATCGCCTACAAAGGCAAAATCGCCTTTGTGCCGCATGGTGCAGTATTCCTTGCGACCTGGGCCTTTGATGGCGAGCGCGGCCAACTCGTGGGCGTGGGGATGTTGCGCAACGAAAAGCTCGTGACGAGTTACGGCTTTCGCGACGTCTATTCATTTGGCTGCGGCTGCTACCAATTGATGGACGACGACACGCTATGGGGCGAATGGGCGATCCCAGTTTATCAGACAACTGGGCGTGAGGCGTATGGACAGCGCGCACTTTTGAGTTGAGAAATTGTGTCTTGCAGTCGGCAGCGCACTCAGCGCATTAGCGCAGCAACATCTTTTGTGCGCCGACCTGGCCCTGCCACTCCCACACGACCAAGTACAGCCCGGCAGGTGTGCCTTCGGGCCGACTCCACCAATATTGGTTGAAACCAGCCTTGCCATCGACGACGATGTCTTGGCCCACTTGGCGGCCTTGCATGTCTATGATTTTCAGTCGCAACATGCCGTCGGTTTCAAGGTTGGCACTCAGCAATGCACGGTCAGCGACGGGATTGGGAAATATGCGCTCCAAGTGAAAGCCGTCTGCCTGCTGCTGTGGCACTGCTGTGGGCACGACACACAACATGGCATTGCCAGCATTGATGCGGCCTGCACCCATATTGCCGACATAGGCGGCATTGTTGGCGTCGATGTTGTCTGCCGAGCTTTGTAGGCAATTGAGTATGTCGTCGGGCGTAAGGGTGCTATCGGCCGAGCGCATGAGGGCTGCCAGGCCGCTTACCATGGGGCAAGACATGGATGTGCCGCTCTTGATACCATAGTGATCGTCGCCGCCAGCAACCGTGCTCAAGATGCCACCGCCAGGTGCCATCACGTCGATGGAGTAATGCCATGTGCTAAACCCAGATTTCCGATCGTCCCACTCGGTCGAGCCGACCGAGATCACGCCATCATAAGCTGAGGGGTAGTGCACCGAATACGTGCCTGAATTGCCTGCCGCCGCAATCATCACGGTACCGCTGTCATGGCCAGCTTGTACTAGATAGGCCAGGGAAAAGTTGTAATTGGTCGAGCCAAAGCTCATGCTCACCACATCAAAATGGTTGGCCACGGCGTAATCGACCCCTGTGAACGTCGCATAAAGAAAGGGATCATTGATGGTCGAATCCTCTTTGGTCTTGACGGGCACGAGGGTCACGTTGAACCCGATGCTTGCCACCCCGAGGCCATTGTCGGTAGCGGCACCTGCGATGCCTGATGTATGTGTGCCGTGGCTGAAATCGTTGTCATTGGCACCCGATGGCGGGTTGGGATCATTGTCCACGTCGGCGAGGTCGTAGCCATGGACATCGTCGATCCAGCCATTGCCCTCATTGTCGATGCCGTCGCCTGGGATTTCGCCGGGATTGAGCCAGACCTGTGGGGCGAGGTCCTCATGCGTGATGCGCATCGCGTCATCGACCATCGCGACGGTGACGCGGCGATTGCCCTTGCTCACGTCCCAAGCCAATGCAGCATTGATCCTCGGAATGCCCCATTGAAAGGTCTGGAGATCGTCTGGCGTGTAGGACATCTCGTAAATCGGGAGTTTTTCGGCATATTCGACGTAGGCAAATCGCTCCCAGGCCTTGATCATGGCATCGGCATCGGCCGTCGCGTCCATGTGCAACTCGTAGATGTGCTGCACGTGGATATTTTGTGTTTTGAAGGGCTTGTAGAGGGCATGCACGTGGTAGTCTTGGAGAAGGTCAGCCACGCCAGGAAAGGCATCGTAGTTGGGAATTGCTTCCCCTTCCTTGTATTGTGGGAATACAAGCGGACTGTCGGATTTGATCTTTACAAACAGTTTGCCAGCTTGAAATTGGGCGAGTAGCGGTAGATGGGCGAGTAGCAAAAGCAGGCAAAGTGACCACAATTTTTTCATGGAGGGAATTTAGGGAAATTATTGATCGCTCTGCGGAGACATGCGCTGCATTGCGAAATTGATGTCGCCAGGGCGACAGGGGCATCTCCAAAAAATGGTTGGGATGGGGGGAAAAGCAAAATCCTATCCGTGTGGGATAGGATTTTGCTTTTCTATAAATAATGCTCGATGCCGCAGGCCTTGTGCCTAAACAGAATCAGCCATTCATGGACATCAAGAATTCGGCATTGTCGCGCGTGTTGCGCATGCGGTCTTGCAAGAACTCCATGACTTCGATCGGGTTCATGTCGGCCATGAACTTGCGCAGCACCCAGATGCGGCTCAAGTCTTTGGGCTCTATGAGCAAGTCTTCGCGGCGTGTGCCAGAGGACAAGACATCGACCGATGGGTAGATGCGGCGATTGCTCAAGCGGCGATCCAGTTGCAACTCCATGTTGCCGGTGCCTTTGAATTCCTCATAGATCACCTCGTCCATCTTGGAGCCCGTGTCGATGAGGGCAGTTGCGAGGATGGTGAGCGAGCCACCATGCTCGACCTTGCGGGCAGCACCAAAGAAGCGCTTGGGCTTGTGGAGAGCATTGGCATCGACACCACCTGAGAGGATCTTGCCTGATGCGGGCATGACTGTGTTGTGTGCACGGGCGAGGCGGGTGATGGAGTCTAGGAGAATGACGACGTCATGTCCTGATTCCACCATGCGCTTGGCTTTGCTCAAGGCGATGGTCGCGACTTGCACGTGGCGGTCGGCAGGCTCGTCAAATGTCGAGGCGATCACCTCGGCATTTACGCTACGGGCCATATCGGTTACTTCTTCTGGACGCTCATCGATCAGCAACACCAATAGGTAGGCCTCTGGGTGGTTGTTGGCGATGGCATTGGCAACCTTTTGCATCAAGACTGTCTTACCCGTCTTGGGCTGGGCCACGATCAAGCCACGCTGTCCCTTGCCGATCGGTGAAAAGAGGTCGAGAACACGCAAGGAAAGATCTTTTTCCCCTGGACGCTCAAGCTTGAATTTCTCCTCTGGAAAGATCGGAATCAAGTGGTCAAAAGGAATCCTATCGCGCACTTCTGATGGAAGTCGGCCATTGAGAATCTCGACCTTGAGCAATGCAAAGTAGCGCTCGCCCTCTTTTGGGGGTCTGATGGAACCAAATACGGTATCGCCAGTCTTGAGACCAAAGAGCTTGATCTGCGATGGCGAAACGTAGATGTCATCGGGCGATGGCAGGTAATTGTATTCTGGCGAACGGAGGAAACCGTAGCCTTCTGTGATGACTTCCAGCACACCATGGTTGCTGATGATGCCATCGAAGTTGTATTCTTTTTCTTTGCGACGCTCGTAGCCCCCGCCACCTTGACCTTCTTCACGGCCTGTATTGGGCTGCTGCTCGCGTTGGTATTCTGGGCGATTGACCTTTTCACGCTCACCACCACGTTCGCCGCTGCGCTCCATGCTCCTGTTCAGGTATTCACGGTGGGGTTGGTCGCGGTCGTTGCCACGGTTTTCGCGGTCGCGATTTTGGAAATCGCGGTTCTCACGCTGCTGTGGCACGCGGCTTTCTTGTTCGCGCTGTTGGTTGTCCCTGCTGAGGGTCTGGTTGTCGCGATTTGGATTTTCCCGTTGCTGTGGTTCGCGATTTGGATTTTCCCGTTGCTGCGGCTCGCGATTTG
>JANORP010000025.1:0-23582 GCA_031415375.1 Bacteroidota bacterium
TGGCGATGGTGATGAGATTGGCTCTGTTGGCTTTTATTTCTTGGATTCTGCAATTGGACCAAGTCTTGTTTAGGCTATTTGAAATTGACTTTTCGGGCAAGGGGCTCATTTTGATCGTCGGTGGGCTTTTCCTCATCTACAAGAGCACAAAGGAAATTTACCACAAAACGGAGGTCGCTGCGGAAGGTGCCTCGACGCCTAGCCCACAAGGCAATTTCAAAAAACTCCTTTCAGAGGTCATCATACTGGATCTCGTCTTTTCAATCGATTCGATCATCACTGCAGTGGGCATGGTGCAACAACTTTGGGTGATGTACACTGCCGTCATCGTTACCGTGCTCATCATGCTAATCGCTTCAAAACCAATCAGCGAATTTATCAGAAAGCACCCCTCTTTCAAGATTTTGGCCTTGTGTTTCCTGATGATGATTGGTGTCTCACTCATCGCTGAAGGGTTCAGCTTTGAAATCCCCAAAGGATACATCTACTTTTCCATGGCATTTGCCTTTTTAGTAGATGTGATCCAGATGAAAACTTTAAAACAAAAATAGGATGGAACGACTGCGCGTAAAAACAAATCGGATAAATCAAAGATGGATCAATCAAGTGGACAATTTCATTGCGTCAATCACCAGGCACATTGCCGTTGGCCGATACGACCTAGGGGATCAAGCGCATCGTCGCAGAGTCGCGAATCCCCCAATGCATGATGAAAGCGTTCATCTTGTCGGGCCAAACAGGAAAGCGCCGTGAGGCGAAGCCTGCCCCAAATAATGCGTCATTGTTACAAACGTGGAATCTAATTATCCCTGTTATGAAATATAAAGCGATCTTTCTTTTGGTTCTTCTCAGCATATCTTCACAAATAATGCTGGGTCAAACGCCGGTTGATTCTACAGCAATCCATAAAGAATATTCCAACTTAGAGGAGGCTTTGAAGAACCCAGAAAAAGTGTTTCGTCTGAATTTGAGCAACCAAAATGTTCTGATCGCCAAAGATGCCTGGTCAAAGTTCACGAATCTAGAATTTTTGAGCTTAAGAAATGACCATTTGAAAGAAATTCCTCAGGAGATTGGACTGTTGAAAAACCTAAAGGTTCTAGATCTAAATGGCAATGATTTCGAACGACTGCCAGCATCATTTAGCGAGTTGAGCAACCTCGAAGAACTCTTTTTGAGTGATGAGAAAAACATCAATCTCAATGAGAATATGAAGATCATCATCTTGTTGCCTCACCTAAAGGTTTTGCACCTCGAAAATGACAATCTGGATGGGCTGCCCAAAAATATCTACCGATTGAACCATCTTGAAAGTTTGTATCTCAATAACAATAGATTTGATGAAGTTCCAAAAGAGATCAAAGGATTGAAGAATCTAAAGTATCTTGACCTTCATGACAATAGATTCACTCCCGAGCAGCTACAAGACATTCAGAATAAAAATACGGGAATCAAAATTCGGTTTTAGACGAAGGCGGCTGTTTTGTAATTTGAAACCCATCGTTGAAGAAAAGTGGAGTGCTCTTAGTTGAGCTCAATTGAATTCATCGAAATTTTACGGTGATTTTCATTTTTCGGAGTGCAAGCGTGGCGTCAAATACATAGTTCATAAAGGGTTCCTCTAATAACCTATGCTGCATTATTCAGTTTCTTTTTTTTAAAATCGCCTCTAATGCAACAGCAAGCACTGGCTCAACAAAAACGAAGCGCCTTCCTTCCGGCGAGCAGGGAGGAAGGCGCTGTGCCTGATGCGTTTTTAGAGATGCCCATCCTACGAAATTGAGGAAGCGAATTTAAAAGGCAGGTATTCCATGCTGCAATTTGTGTGCAAATCTTACAAGCCCTGGCCATCGATCATGCTGGAACAAACACTGGGTGGACCCCTGCAGTAGCCCCCCTGGTTGTGTTGTCTGTGGCAAAAAGCTTCCTACAACGCTTTACATACGGATTACGTGCCTATTACCTCCGAAATACGACACCATTACCTGGGGAGTAATGTGGGAGTAATGTGGGAGTAATGTGGGGGTAATGTGGGGGTAATCGTGCGCTTTTCCAGTGGGCAAAGGGTCAGATTTGACCGTGATTTCTTACACCGCTGCTGATTTCAAATATCGAAAAAATTGGCAATTACAGGTGATTTTTTTGAAGGACTCAACACTGGCTCGCAACAGGCATTGCATTGCAGGCAACGTGACGTGCTGGACCTACAACCATCGCGGGGCCATCTTGAAGAACCTCGATGGCATTCATAGGAATGTGTTTTCGTTCAGGGCACCGCTCAAAACCCATGCTGCTACGTTTTTAGAGGTGCCCTTGGGTAATTGTCTTCAGAAGTGTGTCGTTTGAAATCTTCATTGTTGCTTAGACACTTTTTCTGAAAAATTGGTAAACGATTTACCATCGTAACGGAATAGATAACCACCCCTTGAACCGAACCAAAGTTGTCCATCGTTATCTTGGGCAATAGTCATAACAGAATATAACCAGCCTTCTTTATCTGCTACTATTTCTTTCGCTGTAACATTCGTAAAGGACTTTCCATTGTAAGAACAAATGCCCATACCAGGAAAATTACTGCCGAACCAAATGTTCTCATTTTTATCTTCAAAAATGCATGAGACATCATTATTGCCCAGGCCATCTTTTTTTGAAAAATTGGTAATGATTTTCCCATCATAACGGTCAACACCATGGTTTCTGGTGCCAAACCAAATGGCCCCATTTTTATCTTCTAACATGCACTTGATCATATCATCGCTGAGGCCATTGAAATGGGTAAATGATTTTCCATTGTAACGATACACTCCGCCATGGGCCCATGAGCCGACCCAAATGTTTCCAGATTTGTCTTCTAAAATGCAAACAAGGACTTCATGGGATAAATAATTAGTAAAGCATTTTCCATCGTAACGATAAACACCATTATTTAATGTCGTGAACCAATAGTTTCCTGCTTTATCCTGCAAAATATGACCAACTTGTTTTGGAATTTGAGAATTGGAATCATTGGAGGAATACCCATTGCTGCTATCAGTTATAGCAATTGGAAAATTAACAAAAGATTTTCCATCGTAGTAACAGACTCCGAAATTTGTCCCGAACCAAAGTTTGCCTGTGTTATCTTCATAAATGCAAGAAACATCATTGCTAATAAAGCCGTCTTTCTCTGTGAAATTAGTAAAGAATTTTCCATCGTAACGATACACCCCTCTGCCTGAAGCTGCAAACCAAATGTTTCCGATTTTATCTTTCAACGCAGCAGAAACAATATCACTTTCTGGGCCAGAGATATTAGATATTCCAACTGTCTTTGTCGTGTCCTGCCCATTGGAGGACACGACAAAAAGGAGAAACAGCAAAAGGGAATAAATTTTCTTCATTGTTTAAAGCTACTTAAATATTTAGTCTCGTTATGTTACAGATTTACTTTTTGTCCATTCGTTTCTTGCGGCCAATTCGTTTTAGTACTGCACCCAAGCATGACGCATAACACCCAGATAAACGAATTTCTTCTTTGCAACACAGCAAAGCCATCGAGAAAAGCAAATAACCTGCGTTTACCGATCAAAACTAGCGGCATATACGCAGGTAGATGCGGAAAATGATCCCATTGCGAAGCTGGCCAGCGATCAAAGATTCATCGCTGTAGTTTCGTGAAGGCATCTGCCCATATTCCCCTCAGTCCGCATTGCGCGCAATGCGAAAACCAAGGTCATCAATCCTAAATGCTACGGGGTGGCTGCGCCTGCGATTGGTGGCCATGCAGCCTCGGGGCTCGTCGCTCCAGCCGCCGCCTCTGATGATGCGGTAGGCGCCATAGACGGTTGCGTCGTAGATGTCTGAGCACCATTCCCAGACATTGCCGAGCATGTCGTAGAGGCCAAATCCATTGGGTGCTTTCATGCCCACGTCTTGGGTGTTGGCCTCGGAATTGCCTTTGTACCAGGCAATTTCATCCAGTTCGCCATAGCGAATTCCTGTGGTGCCCGCTTTGCAGGCATATTCCCATTCGGCTTCTGTTGGTAACCGAAATCCATTTGCCGTGGCATCAAAGTGGATGGATTCGCTTGCTGGATCAGGCTTGTAGCAGGGCGCGTAGCCAGATTGGGCAGACAATGCATTGCAAAATGTCACAGCATCCATCCAACTCACGGTTTCGACGGGCCGATGAGAGCCTTGGAATGTGCTGGGTGATGTCTGCAAGACTTCAAAGTAGAGCGCTTGCGTGACGGGAAATTTGGCGAGCCAAAATGGCGGCAGCGCAACGGCCCATTGCTGCTGTGTGCGGTCATCGCGCAGCTCGATTTTTCCAGCCGGGATGGCGACCATGAGCGCTTGGACCGTGGAGGGATTGAAGGGAGAGGGCATTACGGATCTTATTTGCGCAAACTCTGAACAATATTCGTATTCGCCGCCTTCCTGCTCGGCAAGACGCCCGCTAACACAGAAATCGCAAATACCGTACAGGCGGTGAGCGCAAAGTCGCCCCACCACATTTCCAACGGGAAATATTGGATGTCGGCAAAGGACTCGCCGCCATTCAGGCAGACGACGCCGACGCTGGTCTGCATGATGCCGAATACAAAGGCCGAGATCATGCCTGCCATCCCGCCGATGCCGCCGACAAAGACGCCCTCGACGATGAACAGCTTGCGGATCATGCTGCGCTGCGCGCCCATGCTGCGCAAGATGGCGATGTCGCGGGTCTTCTCGACGATGATCATCGAGAGTCCGCCGATGATGTTCACGGCGGCGATGAGCATCATGAGGGTAAGGATGAAGTAGGCGACGAGTTTCTCATTGCGCATGACCTTGAAGAGGGTCTCGTGCATGTCAAACCAAGTCTGCACCTTGTATTTGTCGCCGAGCTGGGCCTGCAAGCGGCGCGCGGTCACGCCCGCGCGGTCAAAGTCCTTGAGTGAAATCTCGTAGCTGCTCACGCGGCCCTTGAGGTCAAAGAGCTCTTGGGTGGTGGCAAAGTCGGCGAGGATGTAGCGTGTGTCATACTCCATCTGCACCTTGAAATAGCCTGCGGTAAACAGATTTTGGGTGCGCACGGCCTGCTCGGGATTGGTGAGCAGGTCCTTGGCGTCGCCGACTGCCCAGAGCTTCATGGGATGGATGCGGTCGCTGATGCGGGCATTGATGAAGTAGGCGACAGAGCCGCCAAGCACAGCCTGCGGTTGCCCATCGATCCCTTCAAATTCAAATTCGCCCTCATAGACGAGCTGATCGACGCGGTTGACCTTGAGGTAATCCTTTTGCATGCCCTTGACCTCGACCATGAATTGCTTGTCAAAATAGGTGAGCATGGCTTTGTCTTGCACGACGGCGGCGACGGCCTCTACGCCTTCATAAGACGCGAGCAGGGAGCGTAGCGAATCAGAGGCAGGCATCGTCTTGCCGCGCGCAGGTACTACCCGCACATCGGCATCAAAGGAGGTGTACATCCCTTCGATATAGCCCTGGAAACCGTTGAAGATCGACAAGACGACGATCAAGACGTAGGTCACAAAGGTGATTCCCGACACTGAGATGAAGGAAATGATGTTGATCGCATTGCGGTTTTGCTTGGAGAAGAGGTAGCGCTCGGCGATGTAGGCGGGCACGCGGCCCATGATCCAGCTCATGAGCTTGCGCAGCACAAACTTGGTCATCAAATAGGACAGGAGGATTGCTCCCAGTGGCAACACTGTGAGCATGAGCGCAAGCAGGATATATTCATTGGCTGAGCACATGGATCAGGGGCGGGTAGCCACCTATTCTTGCATGGGCTTGCTGCGGATGCCTTTGAGCAAATCCTCCATTTTCTCGACTTCCTGCTGGGTGTCGTCGAGGAAAAACTGCAGCTCGGGCATATACCGCACCTGCGTTTTGATGCGCTGGGTGAGCAAAACCCTGATTTCGCGGTATTTGCCCTGCACCTCGGCGATGGCTGCGACGGCCTTGTCGTCGGGGAATACGGAGATGAAGAGGCGGGCCATGCGCAGGTCGGGCGAGGCGCGCACCACGGTCACCGTGAGCATCGGCGAGCCCTCCAGGAGGATCTCGCGCTGAAATATCTCACTGAGCTCCTTTTGTAGCAGCTTGCCAAACTTCTTCTGACGGTTGGATTCCTTCATCTTTTAATTTTACCTAACTTTGGGCAAAGGTACGAAATGAAGCTTTACCTGCGCATTTTAGCCTACGGAAAACCATTTATGCACTATGGTTTTCTTGGGGTGGCTTGTTTGTTGTTTTACAACGTGTTTAGCATCTTCTCGATCGCGCTGGTGATCCCATTTCTCCAGATCCTCTTTCAGCAAGGGGATGCTGCTGCGATGATCGCGGCAGCAAGGTTGAGTGCAGATCCTACACTCATCGAGCAAGGCTACATTTATGTTGCCGATTTGATCTTGGCACGGGGCAAATTGGAGGTGCTGGGCATCCTGAGTGGCGTGTTGGGTGTGTCTATCACGCTCAAAAGCCTGTTTCGTTACCTCACATCCTATTTTGTAGCGCCGTTTGAGCAGAGTGTAATCCACTTGATGCGGGCCCGGCTCTTCAAGCACCTCAGCATCCTGAGCATGTCGTTTTTCACGGGTAAGCGCAAAGGCAATATCATCAATGTCTTGATCACAGACGTGCAAATCGTGCAGGAATCGGTGATTGGCACGGTGCAAAACATGGTGAGCGACCCGATCCAAATGATTTTGATCCTCATCAGCCTCTTTGTGATTTCCTGGAAACTCACCTTGTTCACGCTGATTGTGCTGCCGCTCACGGGCATTTTCATCAGTTTCATCAGCAAGTCCCTCAAGCGTCGCGCGCGCGCCGGGCAGGAGCGTCTGGGCGGATTGATGGTGATCTTGGACGAATTCATTGCGGGCATCCGCATCGTGAAAGCATTTGGGACAGAGCAATTTGAAGAAAATCGCTACGAGGAGATGAACAGCCAATACCGTGACTTGATGATTTCATTGAAGCGGAGAGGCGATATCGCATCGCCGCTCACGGAGGTGCTGAGCGTGGGCGTGGTGATCTCGATCATTTTGTTTGGAGGTAGCCTCATCATCTCGGGGTCTGGGGAATTGCTGCCCTCGGCCTTTATCGGTTTTGTGGCCTTGTTTGGCTCATTTATCCAGCCGATCAAGACGTTTAGCTCGGCCATGTCGCGGATACAACGTGGCATCGCCTCGTTTCAGCGGGTGGAGGAGTTTTTGCAGATTCCGGAGGATGTGAAGGAGCGGCCCAATGCGGTGCCAATGAAGGAATTCAAGCATAGCATTTGTTACGAACAGGTCTCATTTGCCTATGATGCCGAGGAATATGTGCTGCTAACGATCGATCTAGAGATCAAAAAAGGCCAAAAGATCGCCCTCGTCGGGCCGAGTGGCGGCGGTAAATCCACGCTCGCCGATTTGCTGCCGCGCTACTATGACCCCGTGGGTGGGCGCATCACGATCGATGGCGTGGATCTGCGCGACTTGATGGTGAGCGACTTGCGCGGGGCCATCGGCGTGGTGACCCAAGAAGGGATCCTGTTCAACGACACGGTGATGGCCAATATCGCCTATGGCGACAAACATCCCGATCCCGTGCGCGTCGAGCAAGCTGCTGCGATCGCCTACGCACACGACTTCATCAGTCAAATGCCGCAAGGCTATCAGACGATCATCGGCGAGCGCGGGACCAAGCTCTCGGGTGGTCAGCGGCAGCGCCTCAGCATTGCACGGGCGATCTACAAGAATGCACCGATTCTCATCTTGGACGAGGCGACCTCGGCCCTTGACAGCGAATCTGAGCGCTTGGTACAAGCTGCCCTCGAGAAGTTGATGGAAGGCCGTACCTCGCTCGTGATCGCCCACCGCTTGAGTACGATCTTGGATGCCGACCAGATCTTTGTGGTCGAGGGCGGGCAGATCAAGGAATCGGGCACGCACCATGCCTTGATGGAGCAAGGGGGCTTGTATCGGAACCTCCACGACATTCAATTTCGGGAGTGACGGTGGGCGCTCGCCGCGTACCCAAGATTTCTCTGGCTTGGACATAAAAAAAGACCTTGGATCGATCCAAGGTCTTTTTTCATAGTGCGCAGACTGTATCACTTGCTATACTCAGCAAAATATTTGTGAAACAGCGGTATGGTCTCGATGCCTTTGTAGTAGTTGAAAAGGCCATAGTGCTCGTTGGGGCTGTGAATGGAGTCGCTGTTGAGGCCGAAGCCCATGAGGACGGTGTTCACGCCGAGCACGTTTTTGAACATGGCGACGATCGGGATCGAGCCGCCATCGCGGGTCGGGATCGGTTCCTTGCCAAAGCTCTCTTTCAAGGCAGCGCTTGCGGCCTTGTAGCCGATCGAGTCGATGGGCGTCACAACAGGCAATCCGCCATGGTGGTAAGCGACCTCTACCTGCACGCTCGGGGGCGCGAGGCTTTTGAAATAGGCGGTGAAGAGCTCGGTGATCTTTTCTGGCTCCTGATTGGGCACGAGACGCATCGAGATCTTGGCGTGGGCCTTGGAAGGCAGCACGGTTTTGGCACCTTCGCCGATATAGCCGCCCCAGATGCCATTCACATCCAGCGTCGGGCGGATGGAGGCTTGCTCGATGGTGGTATAACCAGCCTCACCGCGCGTCGCGGCGATTTTGAGCTCGGCGTTGTACTCGGTCTGGTCAAATGGCCGCAAAGACATTTTGTGGCGCTCATCGGCACTCAGCTCTACAACATCGTCGTAGAAGCCTGGGATGGTGATGTGGCGCTTGTCGTCTTTGAGGGCAGCGATCATCTCACACAGCACATTGACGGGGTTATCGACGGCGCCGCCGTATGTGCCTGAATGCAAGTCTTTGCAAGGACCCGTGACATGCACTTCCAAATAGGACATGCCGCGCAGGCCTGTCGTGAGGGAAGGCGTCTCGTTGTTGATCATCGAGGTGTCTGAAATCACGATGACGTCGCAGCTGAGCATCTCTTGGTGGGCCATGATGAAGCCCTCCAAATTTTTGCTGCCGACTTCTTCTTCGCCCTCGATCACAAACTTCACATTGCAGGGTAGATCGCCCAATTCTTGGAGAATCTCGACGGCTTTGATGTGCATGAACATCTGCCCTTTGTCATCACAAGCGCCCCGTGCAAATATTTTGCCGTCTTTGATGACTGGCTCAAATGGTGGGCTTTCCCACAGCTCCAGCGGATCTGGCGGCTGCACGTCATAGTGGCCATAAACCATGATCGTCGCGCGCTCAGGACGCTGTTCTGTCTCGGCGTAAACGACTGGATGGCCAGCAGTTGGGTAAATCTCGGCGCGCGCCACATTGAGGCTGAGAAGGTGATTTTTCACCAATTCTGCCGTTTTTAGAACATCATCTTTGTGCGCAGGATTGGCGCTGACGCTTGGAATGCGTAGCAAAGCGAGCAATTCTTCTAAATAGCGATCCTTGTTAGCAGCAAGTATGCCTCTGATTTCTTCCATGGTGAGCAAATACGGTGTAAAAAAAGCGATAGTCCAGCTGCAAATCTAAGCCACAGCATTTGCAAAACTAATCATTTTCTTACAGCTACAAAATGGACATTGGAATGCCGAGCGATCCATGAAATTTGGCTAAAAAAGCGCATTTTGGTATCCGATTTCCGGGGTCTCAGCCCATTTATTGCCACGATGCTATCCAAAATCCTGGCCGCAGCTTGTAAATCGGAGCCTTTGCAAGACGCCTGTTTACGACCAAGCATTGGTTGTGCGTCCAGAGAAAAATATAGGGTTGTTGGTCATAGATCGCCTTCTGGATGGATTTTGATACGCTTTTGTGCGTCTCAGGAGCGATGGTCTCGTCATATTGGACGATGAGTTTGTCGGTGGCCTCATTGCCAAAGCCTACAAAATTAGAGCCTTTGCCCCAGCTTTTGGTATGCCAGATCTGTTGATAGGTGTCTTCATTGGGGTCAGAAACCCACGCACCGATGCTCAGGTCAAAATCGCCTGCCTTGAGCCGTGTGAGGTAATCTTTCCAGGGCAGCTCGGTCACAGTGACCAAGATGCCAGCCTGCATAGCATTGGCTTGAAGGTGCTCGGCAATCTTTTTGCGGTCGGGTTTGTTTTCATTGTAGATGCATTCCAATACCAGTTGCACGTCTTCACCTGCGATCTGCTTGTCGCGCAAACCGTTGCCATCGCTGTCTTTCCAGCCTGCGGCGTCTAGGATGGCGTTGGCTTTGGCGATGTCAAAGGGGATCAAGGGCAAGTCTGCATTGCGGTAGTCTGGGCGACTTGCTGGGCAGTCGCTGGCGATGCGTGTGCCCAAGGCAGAGAGTACCTGCACCATGAGCAAATCGACGTGCACTAGGTGGGCCATTGCTTGCCGCACGTTGAGCTCCTGCAATGCAGGGTTGCGCTGTCGTGCACTGCCTCGCATGTTGAGGCCGATGTATTCATAAGAGGGGCCCGGCGGTGACAAAAACTGGTAGCTCTCGACGAGGGAGGGGATTTCACTCAGGGACGCAAAGAGCAGGGTAGGGGTGGAGGAGACCAAGTCGTAGTGGTTTTCAAAGAGTCCTTTGCGTAACATTGCTTCATCTGCCGTGATTTCAAACCTGATTTCGGCTACATCTTGCTTGAAAAAATCATTGGGGATGGTTTCGAGCTTCTTCCCCCAGAATCGTTTGTTGGCGCCGAGTACGATTTCTGCGCCGCGTTTCCAGTTGAGGAGGACATAGCTCGTGCAAGTCGGGTCTGGATTGTAGGCTGCGAGGGAGCTGCCATAGACATTGATGCGCTCGGCGACGGCTTTGAGCACTTGCAGTTTTTCCATTGCCATGCGGTTGCCGAGCAGCTGATCGGCGAGTGTGATCGGCTCCATTTTGTATTCGGGGTCAAAAAACTCGGCGGAGAGGATGGCAAATTCTCCGGTGATGCGCAGGGCCTGGCTATTGGGGCGGGCGACTTGAAACATGACACGGCGCTCATCGAGGGCGGTGACCGAGGTGATGGCCTCGTAGTGGCTACGCTTCTGACTGTTGTTTACAAAAGGATTACGCAAGGTTTGCAGGCTGAAGACGACGTCTTTTGCCGTGACCTTTTTGCCATTGTTGAATTTCGCAAATGGGTGCAAGGTATATGTGTAGGACAGCTTGTCGTCTGAAATATCGGGCAGATTCTCGGCGAGCAAAGGCACAAATTCACCCGTGGCTTTATCGGTGCGAATGAGCGAGGCATACAGGTACTCATTGATATAGGACCCTGTTGCAGAAAAGTTTGTAAAAGGGTTTAGTTGATCTGCATCACCCGTCTCGCCAACCGTAACGCGTGCAATCGATTGGGCTGTGACGACATTCATTGTTCCTAGCCCAAGCGCCATCGGGCTGAGTAGCGCGAGCAAGATTACCCGCACGGTTGTGTTCCAACATGCAATGCTTCTCATCCTCTATTACCAAGTTAAGTACCTATCAATATCCTCCACAAAAGGTAGGGATAAATTAGGGTTAATCGGCCATAGAACCTAGCAAGGCGCAATTGGATGTAAGGCTAAGCCCCACATTGCAGGATCAATGTGTGGTGAGGGTCGTAAGGAAGATCGGGAAATTGGGCCTATTCGAAGTTGATGTTGACGACCAGCAACTGCGAGAACAGGTCAATGATAGCACGTGGGAATCGGGTGCGATCGGGAACATAGATGTTGCTTATACCACGGGTAAAGCGCAATTCGGGCGATAGCTTGAGTTTTTCACCGTAAATGTCGATGCCGACCGATGCCACATAGGCCAAGTCAAAACTCTGGGTTTTGAGCAAGTCGGGATCGTTGCGCACTTTTTTGCTACTCGCAAGATTGAATGAGGGTTGGATGCCACCCTGTATCCAAACCCGTGTATTTTTATAGTAGTCGCTCTTGAATTTGATGGTGAGCGGCAAGTTCAAATTGCTGGATTCGATCTTTTTGCGGATGACTGGATCGGTATTGGTGGTTGTGGAGTCAAAGTAGAACAAAAAATCACGTTCTTCAAGCGAGACCGCTGGCATGAAGCGCACATCCCAGTGATCGGCCAATTTCATATTGGTGATCAATCCGAGGTAGATCCCTGGCTTGGGGATCATATCGACACGTGTGACGACTCGACCTGTGCTGGGATCGACTTGGTTGGTCTGTGAAGACATGTCATAGCTCGCGACCCCCAAGCCCATGGTGAAGCCGAGATTGAATGGCCGCTGGTCGAAATAGTGGGTTGTCTGCCCTTGGAGTGTGAGGGAAGCGACCAACAGAAAAAGTCCAACAACAAGAATTACTTTTCTAGCAGATACAATGAGCATATACCCCAAGTTAGTGGTTTGAACGTGCACTTCCTGAAACCTACTTTTTCACAAATCGCTACAAAATCTGGGCCATTTGGGAAGGCCTTCACAGATTCGGGGAGGTAGGTGTAAGCGCGGCGGTCGCCTGAAACCAGGCGCCCGAAAAAGGGTAAAATTCCTCTAAAGTATAGGCTGAATAGTTGTTTCATGGGAAATTTGGAGGGAACAGCAGGCTCCAAGATTACTGCGGCATGGCCTGGCTTGAGCACACGCAAGATTTCGGCGAGGCCGACTTCCAAGTGCTCAAAGTTGCGGGCGCCAAAGCCCACCGTGACTGCGCCGATGCTGTCTGTTTCAAAGGGAAGGTCTTCGGAGTCGCCCAAGACCATGTCGATCTTGTCGCTGAGCTGGCGCTTCTCGATTTTTTTGCGTCCGACATCTAGCATGCCTGCAGAGATGTCTAGACCGATGACCTTTTTGGGATTGAGGCGGATGGCTTCCAACGCAAAGTCACCTGTGCCAGTTGCGATGTCCAAAACGGTCTCAGGATGATAGGCTTGCAGCATCTGGATCGCCTTGCGGCGCCAGCGAATATCGATGCCCAAGCTGAGTGTATGGTTGAGGAAATCGTAGCTAGGAGCAATGTTGTCAAACATCTCTGTGACCTGCTCCTTTTTGGTGCGGTCGGCGTCCTGATAAGGGGTGACGATTTTGCTTACTGCCATTTCTGCGGATCTTTCAATATAAACGTATATTTGGCCCCGTGGTTCCCAAAAAGTCAGGGTAATTTTATCGACACCTTTGGCCCATTTGCCCCAGTTGCTTCATAAACAGGGCGCAAGTACGTCAAAACTGCTAGAAAATGGAGATTCGTTCCGCAACTTTTTTTCGTAGTTCATCACATTTTGCCCAGCTGCCTGTGGCAGACATGCCGGAATTTGCCTTTGTAGGGCGTTCGAATGTCGGCAAATCTTCGCTGATCAATAAGCTCGTGAACCAAAAGGGCCTCGCCAAGACGAGCCAGACGCCGGGCAAGACCCAGCTCATCAATCATTTCACGATCAATAAGAAGTGGTACATCGCCGATTTACCCGGCTATGGATTTGCCAGGGTCTCCAAAAAGGCGCGGGTAGGCTTTGAAAACATGATCCGTGACTACGTGACACGCCGGCGCAGCCTCGTGGCGGTCTTTGTATTGGTGGACAGCCGACATGAACCCCAAAAGCTCGACCTCGAGTTTTTGGAGTACCTAGGGATCTCGCAGGTGCCCTTTGCGATCGTCTTCACCAAGATCGACAAGATGAGCCGCAACCAGGCTCAAATTGCAATGGACCAATACAAAGTCGCCTTGGCTGAGCATTGGGAAGAGTTGCCGACCATGTTTTATACCAGCGCTGAGACGGGGGCTGGCTGCGCCGATTTGCTCAATTACATCAGCGAAAACATGAAATTCTACGATACCAATGCAGCCGATGAGACGGAATATGCTGAGGACTGATGGCAAGCCGCAGTTTTGTCGCAAAAATCAATGATTTACCTCGCTGGCTAGCAGCAATTTTCCCCGAATTTCCCCAACTTTGCTACGCATTGTGGGGAGGGAGTAGGGCAGGAGATCGCCAATCGCCATTCAGAAAGCTGGCAAAATCTCATGCTCCAAAGCCCTTAGATTTTTATTGTCCATTTTCAATCGTCCCTAGTCCATTGGTAAAGAAGTATCTCTCGCTTGTCAAGTTTACGCACACGATTTTTGCGTTGCCGTTTGCACTCACGGGTTTTTTCCTGGGTGTGATCCACAATGGAGGCCAGTTTGAATGGCGGCTGTTGCTGCTCGTCGTGTTGTGCATGGTCTTTGCCCGCAATGCCGCCATGGGCTTCAATCGCTGGGCCGATCGCGACATCGATGCTGCCAATGCCCGCACGCAGGTGCGTGAGATTCCGTCAGGCGCGATTCCTGCGACCCAAGCACTTTGGTTTGTGATCTTAAATGCGGTGGCCTTCATCGCGACGACCTTCTTTATCAATTGGTTGTGTTTTTTCCTTTCGCCAGTCGCTTTGGCAGTTGTGCTGGGCTACTCGCTCACCAAGCGCATCACGGCCCTGTGCCATTTGGTACTGGGCTTGGGCTTGTCGCTGGCTCCTGTGGGTGCTTTCATCGCGGTCACGGGGCAGTTTCATGCTGCGCCTGTGGTGCTGGGGGTGGCGGTGCTCACTTGGGTAAGTGGTTTCGATATCATCTATGCCCTTCAAGATGAGCAGTTTGACCGTGAGCATAAGCTGCACAGTATTCCTGCATTTCTGGGGCGCAACCGCGCCTTGTATCTTTCCAGCTTTTTGCATTTGCTCACCGCGACTTGCATCGCCACCTTCATCTACTTGATAGGTGGCGAATATTTGGCTTGGGGGGCGGCATTCTTCTTCGTCTGCATGCTTGTCTATCAGCATACGATCGTGAAGCCCAATGACTTGAGTCGGGTAAACATGGCCTTTTTTACGACCAATGGCATTGCCTCGGTCGTCTTCGCAACCTTGGTGATTTGCGAATTGTTGTTTTTTGCAGCCAAGACGGTACATTAATTTTTGTGCGACTTGATTTCCGCATGCGGTCGGCGTAACTTCTTGCTTTCTTAAGAAGTTCGGTTTCCATGAAGGTATTCCTGAGCGCCGAATGGCGCAACCTTATCAATCTCACCTACTGGGTGCCAGCCGAGAAATTGCTGGGCCACTTGCCACAGGGTCTTGAGCTCGACCTGTTTGAGGGGCATGCGCACGTGAGTCTAGTGGCATTTGATTTTGTCAATACTCGGGTCAAGGGCGTCAAAATCCCTTTTCACGTAGATTTTCCTGAGATCAACCTGCGCTATTATGTGCGTTGTGGCGAGCACCGAGGTGTGGTGTTTATCAAGGAGTTGGTGCCCAAGCATTGCATTGCATTTGTGGCGCAACGCTTCTACAATGAGCCCTATGCTTCATTCCCGATGGAAAGCAAGCAGGAGACGCTACCCGATGGCCGATTGCGCATCGCGCATACGCTCTGGATAGACGATCACGCCAACCACATCGAGATCTTGGCGACCGCCGAGAAATCGATTCCGCCATCGACGAGTGCAGCGCATTATTTCAAGGAGCATGACCTCGGCTTTGGGGTGGACAAAAAGGGCGAGACGATGTGCTATGAAGTGTCACACCCGGTTTGGGAGACCCGCATACTGGACGACGTGAAGCTCGATTTTGATTTTGAAAAGATTTATGGAGAGGAATGGGCTTTTCTGGCTGATCAAACGCCTACATTCCCCTTGTTTGCCGAGGGTTCTGCCATCAAGGTCTATCAGCCGATGACCTTGGTCAATTGGTTGGAAAGCCGAGCCGCGACCCACTTGCCATCACTTGCCGAGTCGGTCGCCGATTGATTTAAAGGGCTTCTTGATCTTATCGAGGGGCTTTTTCATTTTGTCGAGGATGTCTTTGCCCTTGAACTTGGCGGTGTCATTGGGGTCACGTTGCACGTCGATGAGGTTATCGACATGGTTGGTATCGCGGGTATTGCTCCAGGTTTCTTCCATCTCGACGCGCCAAGCCTCGTTGAGTTCCTCACCCTCTTTCTTGATCTGTTCCTCCAGTTTGGCAGCCACATAGACGCCCTCCAAGCTGTATTTGGGTTTATCGACTGTACCGGTGATATGTACAGGGATCACGATCTTGATTGGATCATCTTGGTTCACCTCCACCATGTCGAGCACCGCTTTGTTTTTGGAGGTTTTGGCATCTTTGCGGGGCAATTCTACATAGACCTTGTAGTCAAGGCTGTTGTCAAAGCCATGCTTGCCGACGACGACCATGCCAAAGCGATTTGCTTTGAGGCTCATTTTGGGAATGTAGAAATGCTCCTCGCCGATGCGGTAGTCGGTCGTGATATCTGAAAACTCGATGTGTTGCAATTCCTCGAGTTTCACAAAGCCCACGAGTCCTTCCAAGGGTTCAAAGTCGATGAGTTTGCACTCACGGATATTGACATTGCCAAAAGAGACAAAGGTCTTGCTGTCCAATTCCAGGTGCTGATCGACCTGTCCAGCGAGCTGCACATTGCCAGAAAAAATGCCGAAAAGGTTGTCTTTGACGAGTGCAAAGGCCGCAAGTTGCTCAAAGGTGCGAAAGGTCTTGTTGACATCGACATCCTTGATGAGGCCCTCGATTTTGACTGCACAATGGTTGTCGTCGAGGACTTGGATGCTGCCTGAGATTTCTGCATTTCCACCGAGCGTGTTCATTTGCAGACTGTTGAGCGAGAGCATTTGGTTGGCGAGGCGGCAAGTGCCATTCAGGGCGGTAGCCTCAAACTTTGCGAAGCGGAAGTTGCCAATTTGCGATACGAGCTCGATATCGATGTCTTGTGGGAGCCTGAAGGCAAAAGTTTCTTCGGGCGATTCTGTGCTGGATGCCTTGGGCGCAGCTGTCGTGGTGGTAAACCACTCGTCGAGGTCTAGCGTGGCGCAACGCAGCTCGGCGATGGCCTTGATGGTGGTTTTTTCATTGAAGAGCCAAGGCAAGTATTCGGTCACGGTGCCTTTGATGTCAAAGTCTGAGTGGCCCACTTTGCCCTTGAGGCCCGAGATCTCGATGCGGTAATTGTCAAGGAGGATCTGACCTGTGAGATTTTCTACTGGCAATTTGAGGCTAGGATCCTCGATGCGCAGCGCCTTGAATTTGAAGCCGCCAAAGGCTTTGATCGCATCGTGGCGCTTGTCTTTGAAATCGGCAATGCGGCCCTCGACCTGTGCATCGATGGCCACGGAGCCCGACATCTGGGTGCTGTCGGCAAATGCGGGATAAAAATCGCGCACATCCTGCAACGACAATTCGCCTTTGAGGGCGACTGCGAGGCGGGGATCCTTGAAATTGGCGTAGGTCATGTGGCCTGTGAGGCCCTTTTCATGCAAGACTGCCTTGAAGCGTTTGATGTCAAAATGGGAGGCGCTCGCATCTTTCTCCTCATAATGAAACTCGCCGACCATCTGCACGTCGGTGAGTTTGGAGGCGTAGCCTGTGTAGTGAAAGCCGCCATTGCTCACGGCATAGTCGGCATGCACATCTGGGGAATGGCCATCGCCAGCTTTGCCTTTGAGCCAGCCTTTGGTTACAAAGTCCCCGCTGTATTCATATTCGCGACCCGTTTCGAGGAGGCCGCCGGGCAGGAGGGAGAGGAAGCTTTCAAAGCTGTTTTTGTTGCTGGCAAACTTCAAATCCATATCAAAGACCGATTTATTGCGCCCAATTGCGCCCTCTATGCCCAGCTTGAGGGCGGCGATGTCGATCTCGGCGGTCTTGATTTTGTAGTTTTCATGGTCGCCAAAGGTCACGTCTGCGACGATATTCGCGGCTACATGTTTATTATGTGCCCATGTGGCGCTGCCCGATTTCCAGTCGGCCATGTGTACCGCAAATTTGGTCGCGATGTCTGATCGGTCTGCGCTGAAATCGCCTTTCATGCCCAGTTGAATGGAGTCAATATTTACGAGGCTACCATCACGTAGGTCGCGATAGACAAACCTGCCATCGTCTATGCGCACAGAGTAGAGTTCAAAAACCGGGTCGGCACCTTCGCTCGCGGTAGTGTCACGGTCAAGTGGTGGCTGAAACATATCGGCCAGGTTGGAATGCCCCTTTTTGTCCATGATCAGGTGGAACTCAGGCTCCACGAGGCGCACGCCTTGGACTTTGAAGTGGTCGGTAAAAATGCTCCAGAAGCCGATCTTGATGATGGCATCTTTCACCGCGATCACGTCTTGCATACCATGCTCGCCACGCGGATTGATGGTGAGATCTTCCAGCTGCACTTGCACCTGCGGCCAATTGCGAATGAAAGACACGTCGGTATCGCGCACTTCGATGTCGGCATTGAGGGCCTTTTCGAGCTCGCGTATCGCCATGAGGTGGATTTTGTCCTCAAACAGGTACCCCAAAATGAACAACAAGGCCAAGATGCCGAAGAGTACCCCAAAAAACCACAACAAAATTTTCTTGAATCGTTTCATTACCCGCAACAGCGTACTATTCTGGAATTAAGGCTACTATACGGCCAAGGCGCAATTTAGGACGGTAGATCCAAATTATTTTGGCGTAATCAACAATGGATGTTCAGAAAAAAGGACGGTAAATCTCCTGCCGCCGCATCGCTTAACCAGGGTGAATAGGGCGCAGTCTATGGCGATTTTGACCATGATTTGGCTCCTAGACCTAAATTTTTCTTATTATTGCTATAGTATGCGTTGTCAATCCTTGCGAAGCTTGTATTTGGGACTGCTGATTTGTTTGGCTTTCCTCCCCTTGTCGGCGGCCACGTTGCCGACTTTGTTCCTGAATGTGAACACCATCCCTGTTCCTATGAGTAGCTTGCAACGAATTCATGTATTCTTTAGCGGCAAGGTGCAGGGCGTCGGTTTTAGGCAGACCGCCCGCGACGCTGCCGTGGAATTGGGGCTTAAAGGTTGGATCAAAAATTTGCCCGACATGCGTGTCGAGATGATCGTGGAGGGCGCTGAAGGGGATCTGAGACTGCTCATGGACAAGTTGCGCAATGATTTTGAGGTGGATAACACCGAAATCAGTGCGGAGCGGCCCCTGGGTGCATTCAAAGTGTTTGAAATCGTGCAATGAGCTTTGTATTCCGAGCTTAAGTGCTAATGTTTTCGTCGCCATCTTTTAGGCGAAATCGACTGATTTTCCCTAAGTTGGTCTCCTCAATCCAATTTACCCGATGATGAAGAAAATTCATTTGTTTTCAATGGTCATGTTGCTGTTGGCCTTCATGGCCTGCAACAACAAAGGTGGTACAGATGACAGCGGCAACACTGCAGACTCGACAGGGCATGGCAATGCTGATGCACAAACCTTTATAGACAGCTATACCAAGGAATACCAGGCTTTGTACTATGCCTCCTCAGAAGCCGAGTGGGCAAGCAATATCAAGATTGTCGAGGGCGATAGCACCAATGCTACGGCCACCAAAAAAGCCAATGAAGCATTTGCCGACTTCACTGGCAGCGAATCCAACATCAACAAAACCCGCGAATTCCTCCAAAAGACTGACCTAAGCGCCCTGCAAAAGCGCCAACTCGATGGCATGCTCTATAGCGCTGCCAACAATCCCGCGACCATCAAAGATGTGGTAAAAGCACGCATCAAGGCAGAGGCCGAGCAGACAGAGAAGCTTTTTGGCTACAATTTTAAGATCGACGGTCGCGCTGTTACGACAAACGATATCGATGGTATTCTCGGCGAAAGCCCTATTCTCAAGGAACGGCGCAAAGCTTGGGAAGCGAGCAAGGAAGTCGGCAAGGTGCTCAAACCCGGTCTGGTAAACCTGCGCAACCTGCGCAATGAGACCGTGCAGGCGCTGGGCTACAGCGATTTTTTCAGCTATCAAGTGAGCGACTATGGCATGAAGACGGCCGAGATGACCGACCTCATGCACTCGCTCATCCGTGATGTATGGCCGCTCTACCGCGAGCTGCACACATACGCCCGCTATACGCTTGCCAAGAAATACAAGGTCGCTGAGGTGCCCGATTTGTTGCCGGCCGATTGGCTCCCCAACCGCTGGGGCCAAGACTGGTCGGCCCTCGTCGATGTGGAGGGGGTCGATCTCGATGCAGCCCTCAAGGACAAGCAGGCCGAATGGCTAGTGAAAACTGCGGAAGAGTTTTACGTGAGCCTTGGCTTTGAAAAGCTGCCCGAAGTATTTTGGGAAAAATCCAGCTTGTACCCTGTACCTGCTGATGCGACCTATAAGAAAAATAATCATGCGAGTGCCTGGCATCTCAACTTGGACCGCGACGTGCGCAGTTTGATGAGCATCTTGCCCAATACTGAGTGGTATGAGACCACGCACCATGAGCTGGGGCACATCTATTATTACCTCACCTACACCAACCCCGATGTGCCTGTGCTATTGCGTGAGGGCGCCAATCGAGGTTTCCACGAGGCATTTGGCAGCTTGATGGGTTTGGCCGCGATGCAAAAACCTTATATGGAGCACCTCAAGCTGATCCCAGCCGACACCAAGACCGATGAGCAAAAGACTTTGCTCAAAGAGGCGCTCAACTACATCGTTTTCATGCCGTTTGGAGCAGGGGTCATGACCGACTTCGAGCATGATCTCTATGCAGGCAATCTACCTGAAAACGAATTCAACAAGCGTTGGTGGGAATTGGCGGCCAAGTACCAAGGCATCGCACCACCGACTTTGCGTGGCGAGGAATACTGTGATGCGGCGTCCAAAACCCACATCAACGACGATGCCGCACAGTATTACGACTACGCAATGTCCTATGTCTTGCTGTTTCAATTTCACGATCATATCGCCAAAAACATCCTGCACCAAGATCCACATGCCACCAATTACTTTGGCAACAAGGATGTGGGCAAATTTCTGCAAACCATGATGGGATCCGGTAGCAGCCGCGATTGGCGGGAATTGATGCAAGAAAATCTGGGTGCCCCGATGAGCGCCAAGGCCATGCTGGACTACTTCAATCCACTGATGGACTTCCTCAAACAGGAAAACCAAGGCCGGAAGTATAGTTTGGCTGAGACGATTTGAGTTAGCAGTTGGCAGGTAGCAGTTAGCAGTTGTGTTGGGGATCGATTTGCGGTTTCACCCCTTCAGCAGTGTGTTTGGCTTTGCGTTTCTTTGCGACCTTTGCGGTTTCACCCCTTCAGCAGCGTGCTTGGCTTTGCGACCCGGCGTCTATCCCGACGTGTCGGGGCGGTTTCATCCTCTGCGTCGTGCTGGGTTTGCGCTTTTTCCCAGGGAGCAATTGGTGATCGGCAATAGACAGCGGGGGATGCCCCATATCTATTGTTCAGTGGGATCGTAGAGCCACTTTTGCTCCTAAAACTCAATTTTCGAAGGGTTTAGTGTGCGCACTTGCGGCAAGAGCGCATGTTAAGCACTTGTGCAGTCGCGATGCCGAGCGCACCGATGGAAACGAAGTAAGGTTCGAGAGATTCAGGCGCAAAAAAGAAGCCCAAAGTGATGAGGACCACGCCTGTGACGAGGGCAATGACGGGCCGGATGTCGCGGTGCTGTGTAAAATAGCTGCGCAACACGCCATAGACACCAAACCCTACACCAAAGGCCAACATCATGCCTTCGAGCAAGTGGGACGCCAAAAATTGCATCCCAATCAACGGCAAGATCGAAATCACCATCGGCATCAAAGCGCAATGGATGGCGCATGCAATGGACAATAGTGCGCTGACGCGATTGCTGCGTGCGATACTTTTGTGGCTGTGGGTGTGCATTTCGTATTCCATGTCGCTGATCATTCCGTGCTATAACTCTTGCAACTATGTTGCAAATGTATGGAAGAATTTGAACAATGAAACAATGTTGCAAAAAAGATGTGGGTTTTTCGCGACAAAGCGACACTCTTGGTTTCGGCAAATGAAAATTATTCCTACTTTTATGGAATTGTTACAACACGCAATTGAGAATGATGAGAAAGAATTCTTCTTATTTACTTGCCGCCTTGGTGATAGGCTTGCTTTTTGTCGGGTGTAAAGAAAAACCCGTGACCACCCCAGGCGATCTGGAAAGTCCTAAAATTGTGATGACCAGCCCTATAGAATTAGCTAAGGGTCAGTTTATTCCGATCCGGAGTTCCGATAGTTTCTATGTGGACATCTCCTTTACCGACGACAAGGAACTCAGGGATTGGGAAATCACAGTGCGTTTCATGCCAGATCTCAATTACTTGCGCACATCTGTGCAGCCTTGGAAAGAGACTTGGTTTGGTGACCTCGATGGGAAGACTGGTGCTGTGAACTTTAGTGAATTTGTGAGCTATGACCCGACCGCCGGCCCTTATGAGTTTACCGTGAAGGTGACCGACATGGAAGGCAAGACCGCTTCGAAAACCACATACTATTTTGTCAAAAACAGAATCGACCTTGTGGCTCCTACAGTGACCTACTCCATGCCTGACACCGCCAATGTCGATTCGTTTGCCATCGGCACTCCGATCCACATCAAGGCTAAGTGTACAGCAACAGGGGACGCTGTTGTAGATATCGTTTTGCGCATCCGTGACAAACTCACCAAGGCGATTTTGCCTGGAAGCGAGTTGCGCTGGGATACCCTCAACCTTTCACCTTATGACATTGACACTATGATCAATGTTCCTGCAGGTGCAGTACCAGGAAATTACGACATCGAGATCTACGCCAACGACGCCACGTTCAACGTTGGTTTTGCAAAATGCGAGGTCTATATCAAACCCAATTGATCGGGTTTGATATTATGAAATATGGAAGGCTGACCCGAGGGTCAGCCTTTTTTTGTCCCAATCCCTCCAAAATCAAATCAATTGGCAGTTGCTGACACTTGCAGTTTGCACACGCCGCGTGACTTTCATAAATTTATGAACTTCAATCTTTGGATACCTATGAGACATTTCCTCCTTTTCCTCATCCTGCCAATGCTGTTGTTGGGTCGGTTGCAGGCGCAAGCGATCCCTCGCATGGTCGATGTGCGCGTGATTGAAAACGGCAATCCGTTGCGTAACCCAGATGCCGGTGGATTCAATGTGCCTGAGTTTTCTGCACTTGACTTGGATGGCGACGGACTAAAGGATCTTTTTGTCTATGACCGGGCAGGTCGCAAGGTCATCACATTTCTCAACGGTGGCGCGAGCAATCAAATCGACTATGACTTTGCCCCGCAATACGTCGATGCATTCCCACAAGGCATTACAGACTTTGCCCTGTGTGCTGACTATGATTGCGATGGCAAGGCCGACCTCTTTTTTGGTACCAACAACGGGATCAAAGTCTATCGCAACACCTCGACGCCGGGCAACCTGAGTTTTCAGTTGACGCACGACACCCTTTTTACCAACTATGGCTCTGGTCCAGCGCTCGTTTACATCGTGCAAGGCGACATTCCCGCATTTGCAGACATTGATTTTGACGGGGACCTAGATGTTTTGGCCTTCAATCCTGGTGGCACGACCGTGGAGTGGCACAAAAACATGATCAAAGAAAACACAGGCTCATGTGCAGGCTTGGATTTGGTCGTGGCCGATCGTTGCTGGGGGCGTTTTCAGGAGAGCGGCCTCAATCAAAATCTCACATTGCAAATCAGTTGCCGCGCCATGCCGAGCAATCCCCTTCCAGAGAAACCATCGCTACACTCTGGCAGCACGATCGCCGCCTTTGACGAGGAGGCCGATGGCGATATGGAGCTTGTGATTGGCGATTTGCTCTACCAGGGGCTCACTTATACCCACAATGCAGGTACTGGGGCTGCCGCGGACGTCGATTC
>JANORP010000026.1:0-36033 GCA_031415375.1 Bacteroidota bacterium
CGCCGCGCGAATGCCTGGCACTGGCTGATTCACTCGATGCCGTGGAGCGGTTGATCCGGCTGTCACAACACTGGGCTGCCCTGGTATATCCTTTTCAAAAAGGATGGTTCAATGCATTCACAACACTATGCGCTGTGCCCATGATGTTTGTGGCCTTTGTCGCGCTGGAATGCGTCTTGTATTTCATGGCACTGGGCCGGTACCCTATGCAATTTGGTGCAGATTTATTTCGGCAAGGATTTTTGCTCACCCTTCAATCGGATGCTCCCTTGCTCATCCTCTTGCTGCTCGGCGAGCTGCTGCGACAAGGTGTCTATCGCCATGCGATCGCAAAATGGCATCGTCATCGTGGCTTGCGCCTATTGCCCGCAGTCGAGCAGAGCGACGATTGATTGCATTTGCATTCTGAGAATGCTAGAACCCCTCGTATAGTTTCTTTTGCGTGGTGTTGCCGCAAGTGCGATTAGCGACCGTGCTGCACAGTGATCATGCGCAAGAGGGGCTTGGTTGCAGTGCGCAATTGCACCCAATAATTGCCCTGTGGCAAATCCCCGAGATTCAATTGCAATTCGAAGTAGGGCACCTCTTGTTTCACGCTTTCCTCGTAGTAAACACGTCCTATCATATCGATCACCTGCAAGCGCTGCAAGCCTTGGAGCGCGCCACGCAACTGAAATATACCCGTGCTAGGATTGGGCCAGATTTCAAGGAAAGCTGCTGTAATGGTGCCATTGGTGACTTCCAAGGTGCGGCTATATTCTATGTTGCCATTTCGATCGACTTGGCGCAGTTGATACCACACGGTCGGCAGCTCGGGATTTGCATCTGAAAAGGTGTAGTCCTGCAAGGAATTGGAATTCCCAGTGGCCGCCACTTGCCCGATACTGAGAAAAACATCCTCCGGCGACTCGGCCCGCAATACATCCCAATGATGGGCATTGATCTCAGAGGCGGTCGTCCATTCCAAGAGATTGATTCCATCGGCCGTTTTCACAGACAGCTCACGGTAATAATTGACCGGGAGCACGCATGGCGCAACGAGCGTGGCGAGCCAAGCTGCATTGTTGACAGAGTTGGCGGCACCTGGTGTCTCGCCATTGGAGGAGACGAGTGCCGTGGCAAAATTTGCGACAGCCCTGAAGTCGTTGCTGGCACTGTTTACAAATGCATAAAACATGGCCGTGCCGCTGATCGGGGAAACCAGCAATCCGTCGGGGCCTCCTGTGATGAGGGATGCGGGGGTGCCATAGCCAATGCCATGGAAATAGGCACCACTGGGTGTGCGTATCTGGGCTGCATCTCCAACGTTGCGCAAACCCCAAGTCGCATTGGCCAAGCCAGCTGTATAGCAGGCCCCCGCATAATTGGGGAGGCCCGTGCAGGCCCCACAAGCGCCACCGCCTGTGGGCATATTGCCTAGGCCGCAAGGCGTCGTGCTCACTTCCAGGGATGCGTCCGATGATGAAAGGATATACACGCCATCGGCTGGCGCTGTATCGTTGGGATCATCTGCTGGCACTCTGGGATTTTTGGTCACGGGATCATAAATCACGATAATGGAGCCCGTCGGGACAGCCGACCATACCGGCAGACTTGCAAATCGCTGATGACCCGTCGCAATGCCAGTGCCTGCACAAGAACCACAGGAGAAATCACCATTGTTGTCGTCCAGAATCCAACCACGCAGGTCGATCGGGCCGCAATTGGGAGTCAATGTCGGACCTACAACGACCAATTCCACGAATTCTTGGGTTCCTGCGGGGCCATTGGATACTTCATTCACCACAAGCCCTTGGGCTCGCGTCCCATTTGCAAATACGGCCAAGAGCAGAAGCAAGACACTTGTTGGTGCTATTCGCATCCTATTTTCTATTGATTTTTATACTATTACCAACTGACGCTGCTGAGCAACGTGCAAATACCGTTCACGGTGCAAAGATCGGACATAAACCTTGAAGTTTGTACACGAAGACGCCTTGGGCTAGACAATTCAGGATTTGTTAGCCTAGCATTTCCGCCATGCAAAATGATGTCCTAGCACTTTACATTGTCATCATTGCACATCGCTTGCTTTCACAAGGAGCATCGATGAAATATGAATTATCCACATACTCCGCCGTCGGCCACATTTTGAGTTCCATGGGAACACGACTACGGTGCATCCTTGATGTCAAAACTCATTCGTTTCCCCATCGGGAAAAGGTGATCAAGGGTTATTCTCAGCTACATCAGATGATACCCCGCGACTCAGGCGGGCTGCAATTGTTGCTTGCGTTGAAAAA
Source organism: Bacteroidota bacterium (assembly GCA_031415375.1). Classification (GTDB taxonomy): domain Bacteria; phylum Bacteroidota; class Bacteroidia; order J057; family JADKCL01; genus JADKCL01. The sequence goes on from JANORP010000026.1 coordinate 2,283, forward strand.
CCCAACCCAATGTGAACCAGAGATTAAAAATCACAAAAGCAGATCCAGAGATGATTGTCACATAGAGAAACCAATCCAAATAGTACTCATAATAAACGGCATTGAGTAAGACGCTCACGAGCGCCAAGCGCAAATATTCGGCGACCAAGACCCAACGGCGATTCTCCATGATCGCGCCACAAATCATGCCGGTCACGATGATCACTGCAAGAAATGCCACTTGATAGAACAGCGTCAAATCTTTGAAATGGGCCATGAGGACCACCAATCCACCCAGCATAAGCAAAAATTGGACGACGACATAGGCCGTAAAGGCCCTGGTACTCTTGGCATCATAGATCGAGAGGTCCTGCTCAGCCAATGGAAGCGTGGATTGATAGCCGCCCATTTCAGTGGGCTTCCAACCTGGGCGCGCAAACAATAGTCTGAGACGATCGCCCCAGCGCCTGAACTTGCTACCTGCCTTGAAGAGATCTACATAATAATGAAGGTTGGCCCACATCGGGTTCCAGCTTTTGAGCGGTGTCGTGAGACCATACACGACTTCCTCCTCTTCAGCCTGAAACGTCCCAAAAAGGCGGTCCCAAATGATGAGCATGCCTCCATGGTTTTTGTCAATGTATTTGGGGTTGCGACCATGGTGCACGCGGTGATGAGAAGGCGTGTTGAAAATGTATTCGATCCACTGCGGCAGCTTTTTGATGGCCTTGGTATGAATCCAAAACTGATAGACGGTATCTATCCCAGCAGCGGCACCAAAAATGAGAGGGTGAAAACCCAGAAAAGGCAGTGGAAGGAAAATGAAAAAGGCGAGCACATTGTGAAACCAAGACTGCCGCAAGGCGACGCTCAGATTGTATTCCTCGCTGCTGTGATGCACCATATGGGCGCCCCAAAACAAATTGACCTCATGTCCCAAACGATGGGCCCAGTAAAACAAAAAGTCAAAGCCGATCAGGCATAGGATAAATGACCACCAAGTCGCGCCCTGCACAAAAAATGAGGCATGCTCATACAACCACACATACACGACCATGAGTGCGCCCTTCCAAACCAGGTTAAAAGCCTGATTTCCAATCCCAATCATCAGATTGGAAACGGTATCGTTGAGACGATAATATTGGCGGCCCTTCAGTTTGGCATAAAGGGCCTCCAAACCCATCAATAGCAAGAAAAAAGGAATGGCGAACAGAATGTAATTGGGATTCATCGGAGGGAGTGCTACACAATTTTATAAATTGAAATATCCGAGAACAAAATTATGCATCGCCCCACAAGGATACAAGAGGCCATTCGAAAATTTGGTGGGTCCAAACCTTGCAAAATCAAGGGTTTTTGTACCATTCATCGAATTTTTGTACCGAATCGCTTGGCAATTGCCTAGGATTCCTTTATTTGTCCCCATCTAGTAGCTGCTTGCATGTTGAAAATTTTGTTTTGCATCGTCTGGTCCAACTTGATTTGCCTTTGTTTAAAGGCAGACTTGCCTACGCTGATCCCGATACGCATCGGTGATCGGTTTGGATATTGTGACCAAGCCCGTCAAGTAGTATTACCCGCACAGTTTGAAGATGCCCAGCCATTCGGGATACATGGTGCCATCGTTCAAGTCGCTGGCAAACGCGGCATGATCGATCAAAAAGGGAATTGGATCATCGCGCCAACCCTCGATGAAATCCTGATCGGGCAAGGCGTCATCTTGCGGAGCGGGAAACGATTTGCCATCGCCGACCTCAGCGGCAAGCATGTACCCAAATTTGACTTTGATGCCATTTATGAAATGAAAAATGGCTGCTTCCTCACCGAGCAACCCAACGGCAAAGGAATGATTGCACCTGCAGGTCACACTATCGTGCCCAATTTATATGAGCATGTCACGCAACTACATGACAACCAAGGCAATTGGATCGACCTCATCAAAGTACGCGATCAGGGATTGCTAGGGCTTTACAATATCTGCAGCGAGCGCGTGCAAGCGCCGAGATTTAGCCGCATCGACGCCTTTCAAGAAGGCTTTGCTGTCGTGCAAGAAGGCGACCAATTTGGATTGATCGATCTGGAAGGTCAGCTGCGCGTGCCATGCAATTATGACATGCTCCAGCCGATGAATGGTGGTCTGTGTGCCGCCAAACTCAAAAACCGCTGGGGTTTCATAGATGCCCAAGGCCGCGAGGTACTGCCTTTCCTCTATGAAGCCGTTCAAGAAAATGGTTTTTTTCAAGGGCGCGCTGCTGTAAACAAGGCGGGTACTTGGGTGTTTGTGCAACGCAATGGCGAAGTGGAGTTTCCCCTGGACCTCGGCTACCAATCCCTCGGAAGCATCTCTGAGGGATTGATTGCGGTCTGTCGCTTGATGGAGCAGGGGGAAGTGAAATATGGTTATCTCACGGCAGAAGGCAAATTGATGATTCCGTTTGCTTATGACAGGGCCGAGATGTTCAAACGTGGATTTGCCATCGTCGGCCAGCAGGTCGCCAAAGACCAAAGCATCGTGAGAGAAATGCGCTATGGTGTGATCGACCGACAGGGCCGCACCGTAATCCCAGCAATATTGCATGCTCAGACCCAAGCGCGTCTCAAGCGTGATTCGCTGGGATACCTCGGGTTTACAACACTGATCGTCAATGGGAAATCTTGCAAAATCGATGCCCGAGGAAGGCGCTTTGATTGCGCTGAAGACGCCATCGATGGCATTCAAAAGATGTGGACCAGCACACGCTGTGAAAATACGTCGCTCGTCGCAGTGGTCAAAGACGGCCGCTGGGGATTTTGCGACCGCAATGGTAAGCTCCGCATTCCTTGTCAATATGCCAATGTGCAGTGCTTTGCCGATGGTTTAGCCCGTGTATGGCCGATCGGCGGCGACGGTAAACTATCTTATTATATCGATGAATCTGGCCAAGCCTATTACGAGCCTTCCTGAGAAATGAAATTTCAATCGGCGCAAACACAATGCCTTTCTTTTTGGCTCCTCCTTCGGCAGACGGGCTAACTGCTTGACAAAATGCCTCCGGATTGGTTTTTCTTCGGAATCCTTCAAAATGTCGGCTTAGGACTTGGTCTCCTGAGGGTGAATGCCGAGCTTCGAATTGTCAATGAATGCAGGCCCCGTCGGTCTGTGATGCGCGTAATCTTGAAGATGCAATGAAAAACACAGTTTGTTTGATCCTTTTGGCTTTCCTGCTGTCATGCACAGCGCAGGGGCTGCTGGCGCAATGCGCACCCAACGAAGCCTTGGTGATGGTGACCATCGTCCCCGATGCATACCCTACAGAGACGAGCTGGGAATTGCGCGACAACCAAGGCAATCTGCTGGCCACAGCCAGCAATGCGCTCGGTGACACGTTTTGCGTGCCGAGCGGACTCTGTTTGCGATTCACCATTTTTGACAGCTATGGCGACGGCATTTGCTGCAGCTCTGGCAACGGATCTTATACCGTGTCCTACAACGGCAATATAGTCGCCAATGGCGGCGCATTCAGCTCCAGCGAAAGCTCACTCTTTGGCAATTGTCCTGCTGGATCAAGCTGCACGTTCCCCGATACAATCACAACCGGCACCTTTGTAGCAACCAATCGCAACTTCTGGTACAGTTGGACCCCTGACTCCACGGGCACCTACGAGATCACCACTTGCAACACCAACACCTGCAATACCGTGATTTGGGTCTATGACCATTGCCAAGGTCTGCAATGGGACCAGACCAACCAAGGAACCGTCTTTTACAATGACAATGATTGCGGCTTGCAAGCACGCGTGCTTGGCTACTTTGCTGGTGGCGTCGAGTATTGGATACGCATCGGCGATGCAGGTCTCAATTGTAGCGGCCCGATCAACTGGTCGCTCAATTATCTCGGCCCCGTAGTGGGCTGCACAGACACAGCAGCTTGCAATTACAACCCGCTGGCGACAGTGACCGACACTTGCCTCTATCCAGGCGATAGCCTCTGCCCCGACGGTCCCGACCTATCAGTGGTGCAAGCAGACATCGAGAGTTCCATGATGCTCGACGTGCTCACGCAGGTCGATCCCTGCCTCGTCAATGAAGGTTGCCTCACTGGCTACGGCACCCGCGAGCTCATCCGCTTCACGACCCATATCGTGAATACGGGCAACCAAGACTATTACATTGGCGATCCCAATGCCAATCCACAGATGTTTCAATTTGACGTCTGCCACAATCACTACCACTTCCAAGGCTATGCAGAGTATGTCTTGTATGACACCGCCTCGCAACCGCTGCCCATTGGGTTCAAAAATGGCTTCTGCGTCCTCGACCTAGAATGCTCAGGCGGCGGTACAGCCCAATATGGTTGTGGCAATATGGGCATCTCCACGGGCTGTGGCGACATCTATGACCGTAGCCTGGAATGCCAATGGATCGACATCACCGGCGTGCCCAGCGGCGATTACACGCTGGTAGTGCGCGTCAACTGGAATCGCCTGGACGATGCATTGGGTCATAGGGAAACTGACTTTGACAACAACTGGGCGCAAGTTTGCTTCACCCTTGTCAAGGATCCTATCCCCGGCGGCCACAACCATGTCATGACCATACACCCCAACTGTCCACCGATCGTGGACTGCAATGGCGTGACATTTGGACCGTCGGTCTATGACTGTGTGGGTGTCTGTGATGGCACAGCCTTGCGCGGCGACCTCGATGCCAACCAAGCCCAGCAGACGGTCGATGGCAGCATCTACGTCACCGACATCCTCGGCAGCAATACGACCCTCACGGCCTGTACCGACCTCAACAACGATGGCGACATCACCGTGACCGACGCTGCGCTCATCAATGCTTGTGCATTGCGTGGCGACAACTACCAAGTGCCAGGTGGCGGCATCCATGACTATTGCAGCGACCTGCCGCAAAGCATTGTGAACATCAATGACAGCGTGCTCCTGCGCCTCGGTGCAATCGACTACAACGCCCAGACCGTCGAAGTCGAGGTCAGCAATCCCGATTGTCGCATCGCAGCCTATCAATTTACGGTAAGTGGCCTTGCCCTGAGTTCAGCAGACAACTTGATCCCTGCGGTTGAGTACCCCAATGCGGTGCAGACCAATGTCGGCGGCACTGTGATCTCGGTCACGATGCAAGATTCCAGCATCGGGAAGACCGTGGGATGGCGCCCGCTCACGCGCTTGCACTATACAGCGACTACAGGTGCCCAGATCTGCATCAGCCAAATCGTGGATGTCGTCAATAGCAACTACGAAGAGGTGCTGTATGGCATCGAAGGCAGCTGCCTAGGAGCGGTTTCGAGTGTCGAGCCAGTTGGTATCTATCAAGTGATGGTATTCCCCAACCCATTTGACCGCATGACGACCCTCACATTTGAGATGGCCGCCAAAGAGAAATACACGCTGGAAATCATCGACATGCAAGGACGCGTCGTGCGCGACTATGGCCAATTGCGCCAAAATCGCGTCGAGATCGACCGTGGCAGCCTAGATGCTGGCATGTATTTCTACCGCCTCAAAGGCAAGTCTGAGCAAGTCGGGAAGATCGTGGTCTATTGAGATCTTGATTCCCAATTCTAAAAGATGGATCATTTAGCTGGGCTAAATGATCCATCTTTTTTTCACCACCTCTTGCAGCCTTGAAAATTGTATCCTGAATATGTGCCGCTAAGAGTTCCGTCCTGATATGTGCCACTGCGAATTCGAAATAGCCACCCAGTTGCGGCGCGAGCGATAAATAGCTTAGCCATCGCTCCTTGATCGGTGAGCAGCAGTGATCCGTCCCAGAGTCGCCTTTCGGTATGCGCTTTTAGCGATGCTTTGCCCCGGCTTCCGCAGCGAAATCGCACAAAACATTGCTGAGAGATGCAGACGTCCCGTTTGGCTCACTGAAGCAGCCCCCTTCATTTCTTCTCAAGAAAAAGCCCCTGCAAACCGTTTCATCGGCTGGCAGGGGCTTTGCACATCGGCGAGTGTGCCTTGTTTATTTCAAGAGCAGATTTACCAAGACGTTCTCGGTCTCGGGATCGCTGGGCCTACGGGCGTTGCGATCGACGATCTCACCCGTCCTGTCCATGATCATATACCTTGGGATACTGTTCACCTGGAAGAATGCACCGACACCATCGGGCCATTCTGCGGAACTAAATCCTTGGACGCCGCCGAGTTGCATTTGCGTGATCGCATTTTTCCAAGGCTCCTCGGTCTTGTCGATGGAGACGTAGAGAAACACGATGTCTTTCATCTGCTTCTCGTCGAGACGCTTGGCGAGCTTGTCATGCAGGTCCTTGGAAAAGGGCATTTCCTTGCGGCAAGGGCCGCACCAGCTGGCCCAGAAGTCGATATAGACGACTTTGCCTTTGAAGTCCGACAACTTCATCGGCTTGCCATTCATGTCGATGATCTTGGCAGGGTATTTTTCCCCGGCCATAGCCTTGTCGCCTTCTTTTTTCTTGGATTCGGCGGCCTTGGCAGTGTTCACTTTGGAAATCTGCCTGTCCAAATATTTTCCATAGATATCGCCCATCGTGCCTTTTTTCACGAGATCCTTCATGCGATCGACCGAGCCAGGCGCCAGACCAGCGAGCAAGTCAGTGGTAATGCGGGTCGTGTACCAATTGAGGGCTTGGCCGCTCAGGTACTTGGTCGCAAAAGGGTGCTTCTTGTTCAGGGCAATGTTTTGATCGGTAAACTTCTTGAAGCCATTGTCTTTGGACACCAGATAGGTGATGTAGTAGTACGTGAACTCGCGGTAGGCGATCGAGGGCAATGCCGCGACTTTTTTGAGGTTGTTCACATCGAGACCTTTCTCGACAGTACGTGGCAGCGGCTTCACGACGAGCTCGGCAGGCTTGGCATTGGCGCGGATGATCGGGTAGGCGACCAGCCAACGATCATAGTTGAACTGGATCTGCGCTGCCATATAGGCCGCAAATGCTGGCGAGAATGCATTGGCTTTGCTTTCGGCTTCCCAAAAGGCCATCTCACGCTTGCGATAATCGTAAAGCTGCAACTCCAAGACATCGATATTGCTGTCGAGCAACACCTTGTTCATGGAGTCAGCAAGGTAGTGCTTGCCAAAAAGAATATGGAAACGGTTCAGAAAATTGCTTTCTGCTCCTGTCTTGCCAGAGCAGAGGATTTCTGTCTTATTTTCCTTGCCCGTCTTCACGTCGATGCGCAAGTCAGCGCCCGGCTCTATCCAAATGGGAAACGAGGCACCATTGACGGTGAAGACGGCTTCCATCGGCGACTCGACCTTGAGGTCGGCCACAAATTTGCTATCTTTCACAGGAAGTGACGTCACCTGATCGTCGCCAATGTAGAGACTGTTTATCCGCACGCCGGGAGTTGCCGAGGGAGCGCGGTCCACGCCACCTTCAAGGTGCGCAGTTTTTTGGGCAAACAAGAGTGCAGGAAGAACAAAAAAACAGGTCAGCAGAACGTTCCGCATATTTTTTCGATTGATAAATATTCTATGCCAAATAATCAAGCCTAGCAAATGATAGGCCAAGATGGCAAATTTGGCAATTGCAATCGGGAATGGGAAGCGGATCCGATAAAAATATGTCTAAAAAAAACCTCTTTGTTTTGAATCCGCAACAAAGCCACTAATTTTAGTGATCAATTCAGCAATTTGATATGGAAAATTCAACAAATTCGAGCAGCAGGGAACGTATCCGTGGCAAGCAGCTATACGATTATCGCATCGTCGAAGCAAGCGATATTGCTGGCTATGAGAATGCGATTGGCGATATCCAAACCCGCAAATACGATGGAATCTTGGTGCGCGGGGCGATTCCTGTAGAGGTTTGCGATCAGATGATTGCTGCGGCAGGCAGCCTCTCCGCCGATGACAAAGTCATGATGCCTGTGGGTTGGTCCTTTCCTCCGATTTTTGCAGCCTTGGTCGGCAAGGCGTTCAGGGATGGCGAGGAAGAGGGCATCCGCCGAATGAAAGACTATTTTCGTCTAGCAGAGAAATTTTATCACAACTCAGCGTCTTACCTCGGCGTCGATACCACGGCACTGGTCGAGAAATGGCTCGGTGCCTTCTCGGGGGGCCTGCCGCTCACACCCGCCAAAGGCTACGATGGCGAGGGCCAATATGCCAACTGCACCTATCGCGCCTACTATGGCAATGGCGAAGGCAACATCAGCATCCACTGTGCCAACTATTTCCAATCGACGTGGCAAAAATTCTTTGACCACCTCGAGACTCAGACCGATGTTTATGATCAGTTGAGCTTCTTTTTCATGCTCCAAGAGCCTGAAGGTGGCGGCGAGCTCTCGCTCTATGACTTTGAGTGGGAAAAGGGCCAAACCAAAAAGAGCAACCATGAAAACAAGGAAGTAATCATGGCCGATGGCAGCATTCGCTACATCGACGGGGAGGAAGTGCAATACATCGATCCGCAAAAAGGAGACTTGATCCTCTTTGCAGGCGGGCAGATCTGGCACCGTGTCGAGGAAGTTCTGGGCAAAAGAGAGCGCATCACATTGGGTGGGTTCCTCGACTACGGCTACGACAAGGAAAAGATCTTTTATTGGTCCTGAGGCCACGCATTTGTCGATGACCATCAATCCTACCTTTATATTGCTGACCTGCACAGTGAGTACGGTGCTCATCTGGCTGGCGTTTTATATGCTGCGTGGACGCAAGACCATTGTGGCGCAGCCGCTTCCTGTCTCGCCGGTGATCCCTGCAAGCGTGGCGACGCATGAACAAGCTCAGGAGGTCGGCGATTTTTACGATGCGACCAATGATGCCTTCATCAAGGTTTATGGAGAGGTGATCCAAGCATTTCGCACCCACGACTTACGCAATCTACTTGATTACCAAGCGATGATGATGCAGCTCAAGCCTGGCATGCACATCTTGGATGCTGGCTGTGGTATCTGCGGGCCTGCACGTTTTTTTGCCGCCAACTATGGCGTCACCGTCGCTGCGATTACTGCATCGGCTGTGCAGCGACAAACCGCAACGGAACGCAATGCTGCTGCCGGACTGCAAGACCAAGTGCAAGTCGTACAAGGAGATTACCATCACCTCTCGACGCAATTTGAAGCAGGAACATTCGACGTCGTCTATTTCCTGGAATCCTTTGGGCATTCCCCCGACAAGGCGCTAGCCATCACATCGGCTTGGGATATGCTCAAACCCGGCGGGCTACTCTATATCAAGGATCTCTTCATCAAAGAACCCGCAATCCCAGAGCACGCCTCCGAAATCGCCACCAACATCGCCCGCATCGATGAGGCATATCGCTACAACGTCGGCGACCTCAATGCTGTCTTGACGGCCATCCGCAAAAAGGGCTTCATTTTGTCGGCCTTGAAGACAATCGACATACCACTGGAAGACTTTGAAAATCTCACGATTAGCAATGAGTTTCAAGACTTGACGGGCATACATCGCATCGACCATTTGCAGGAATACCTATTTCCTGTTGATTTTTTTGAATTGATATGCCTCAAGCCATGGTATGACCTCAGTGTGGGCAATAGCCGCTACTTTTTGCAAAACCTGTATTATTTGAAGGTGACCGGCAAATCGCTCTAGCGCACACGATTCCTTTGCAAACTCTTGGTTTGGTCAGGATCCAGGCCCACCTTCTCAGATGCGATTCTCAACCCGTTTTGCGCCCAAATAAACGCTCCCAAAAGCCGAGTTTGGGTTTGGATGTAAAGTAGCCATCAAACCACTCCTCTGTAAAATCGATCTGCCTGAACGGGGCCTCGATCGAGACGGGTGCACCTGATGGCGGGTGAAATGCCGTCTGGTCGCGCACATTTTCAAATTCATAGATGAATTCGTCGTGCGGATGATAACATTCGAGCTGGCTCTGCGCGTCTTTTTGGAAAAAGATATGCAGAGGTACGGCCTCGGGCAATACCGACATGGCTACGACCACACGTGGGCTATCGGTTTGATTGGGGGGCGAACCGTGCAAAACACGGTGGTAAAAAATAAGAGCCTGCCCGGCTTGCATGGCCATCGGCTCCATGCGTGGGCGAATGTGGTCTTCCAAATGATACAGTCTCGGAAACAAATAACCTGGTCCACGCACATGGTTGGGAAATTTGTGGCTCCCTTTGACGATCCACAATGCCCCATTGGAGGCATCGACATCGTGCAGCGGGATCCACATGTTAAATGCGCGGTGCTGCGTTTCGTCCACAACATTCCAATCTTGGTGAATGGGAAACGTCGTGTCTGCACCTTTGCGCTTGACGATGAAGACAGGCGCGAGCAACCTGAAATCTTGGTACAAGCGATGGGAAGCAGCATGCAAAATGCGCTTCAAGCCTTCGCGAATGTCGTCTTTATAGGAGCGATCGCTGCACCAAATCGTCATATGGATGCCATCGCGCATCTGCGGTGGAATGCCGTCTGGATGATGTGAAGCGTAAAATTCACGTAAGACAGCCAACTCATCCATCGACAAAAATGGAACCACTACGCAGCCATCTTGATCCAATTGCTGCTGCAATGCCTCATCCTGAAACAATTGTTCCATGCTCATCCCCCGAAAAGCCGTTTGAAGAAGCCTGCCTTTGCTGGCGCAACGGGGGGCGTGACGACCGTCGGTGTGGCAGCGATCTCGGCCTCTGTGCGCAGCTTGACGAGTGGTGCGAGTGGTGCACGCTCCACGCCATCGGGCTCAGGCATGGGATTGCTGCCCAATTTGTCTTCGGGCGCGATCAAATCCAAGGGTTGCAGGCCTGCAGCGGCTGCCTTGGCCTCAAACTCCTGCGCCGTCATCATGGGGATCGGGAAATCAAACTCGGCAATTTTCTCTCCCGCAATGGGCCTACTGCAGCAATCGTGCATAAAGCGGGGATATTTCAAGATGAAATCATCGGCTTGGCGGTAGATTTCCACGGGGGCATCCTCGCTTTCGCGGTAGCACATCGTGAAATCGGCTTCTTTGGGAAACAAGCCCGAGATGACAACGACTCTATTTTTTTCGCTCTTGTTGGGGAGGGATGCGTGCAAGGTGCGCTGGTCAAACACCAGGGCTTCGCCTGCCTTCATATACACGGGCTGCAAGTAGCGCTTGACAATCTCATGGATCTTCGCGAAGGGAAATGCAAAGGAAATGCCCCTGTAGGGGTAAAACATTTTATGGGAACGCGGCACCATGCACATCGCTCCATCCTCTGGCCCGATGTCCCACAAGGGCACCCATACACTCAGCGTAGAATATTTGGATTCGTCCAAGCCCGTCGTGTCTTGGTGGATGAGAAACCCACTCTTGGGGCCGGGCGCCTTGATGATAAAGCCATTGAGGACGGTCTTGTAGGAGTGAAAAAACGCCTGCAGCCTTGGCTCCATCACGGCACCGACCTCGGCATTGATCCGCTCACGGTAGTCGAGGTTTTGCGAATAAAGGCTGTAAAAGATGCCGCCGGTCTCAGACGAAATGCTGTGTTCTTTGAAATAAAGGGCACGCAAAATTTCCAAGTCGGCTTCGTTCAAAAAAGGTACGACGGCGTAGCCTTCGTTGTAGAGCGTATCCGTGAGCTTTTCATCGCGCACGATCGATTGCCGCTGAATGGGATATTCAGAGACAGCAGAGACGGGATTGAGGACTTCTGGCATCATACCCATAAAGATAATCAAAGTCTGGGAAAATGGCAAGATCCAAAGGTTCGCAAAGCCAAGCACGCTGCTGAAAGATGAAACCGCAAAGCCAATCATCAGCTCTATTACACTGCTAACTACTAGCTGCTAACTGCCAACTCAACCCATGCTACTGCTTGCGCAGCAATCCAAACTCCACAGCGCTGCCATTGAAGACATTCAAATCTACATCGCCTTGGATGCCAGCGATCGATCCATGGTGGCTGTGTTGCCAAAAGGTCCACTTGGGCCAGCCGAGTGCGTCGCTCGGCCAGATGTTCCAACCGAGATCGACGACCCAGAGGGGATAGCGCTTGAGTTTGCCTTCCAGATAGGAGGCTGCAAAATGCGGCAGTGTATAGACGATGGGCCTCACATGCCATGCAGCCTCTACGGCTGTACACCAAGCAAGCGCCTCGCGGCGAATGACCGACGCGGTGGCATCGTCGGTCACCTCCAGGTCCAGCACAGGTGGCAGATCACCTTTCACATAGTCCACGTGCGCGAGGAAATGGGCTGCTTGTGCCTTGCCGTCCAGTGTAGGCCGAAAAAAATGATAGGCTCCTCGAGCGACCTTGGCGCCACTTGCACCCTTCCAATTGGCTGTAAATTTGGGATCGACAATCGTCGTGCCTTCAGTGGCTTTGATAAATGCAAAATCGATGCCCTGTGCCCCAACACGTGCCCAATCGATATCGCCTTGGTAGCGAGAAATGTCCATTCCTTTGATTTCAAAGCGGTTGCGCATCCACCACCAACCCACAAAGCCTAGCCCTGCCAAGAACAGCAGGAGCATGAACCAAGCTTTGAGGTGGTTACTGCCGCTCGCCAAAGGGATTATACTTTTTTGCGGTAATTCCAGACGGCCAAGGCATTGATCGCAATGGCATACATGCCGAGAATGGCAAATTCATCCTTGACTTCAGCCCAGCCTGCGCCTTTGAGCAACACGGTGCGATTCACCCGCACAAAATAGGATACAGGGTTGAAGTCGGTGATGCGCTGCGCCCAATCGGGCATGCTCTCGATCGGTGTGAACAAGCCGCTCATGAGCGTAAACATTGCCATGCAAAACCATGCCAAAAACAGGGCTTGCTGCTGCGTGTCGGTCGTTGTGGAGATGAAAATGCCGATGCCCATGACCACAAACAAAAACACCATCGCAAACAAGAATACCAAGACTGGATTGCCCACAATGGGAATATCAAAGGCAAGCACACCCGCGCCCAAGCCCACCGCGAGTTCAAAGAGCCCGATCAACCAAAATGGAATGATCTTTCCAATCACGAATTCGATCTTGCGCAGCGGGGTCACGTTGATCTGCTCGATGGTCCCGATCTCCTTCTCACGCACAATGTTCATTCCTGTGAGCAGCAACCCGATCATGGTCACGAGCATCACCAAGATGCCAGGCACCATGAAGGTCTTGTAATTCAGGCTTGGATTGAACCAATTGCTGTAGGTAATATCGATTTGTCCAGGAGACAATGCGCCTGCCACAGCCCCTAGCTCTATGCGCAATCCTTGATTGAAGTCGAGGATGATGGCATTCATGTAGTTCATTGTGACGCCAGCTTTCACGCCATTGATCGCGTTGACCTTGAGGTGCAATGCAGTCTTGCCTAGGCGTATGAGGTTGCGCTCGAAACCCTCTGGAATTTCCAAGATCACATCGACCTTGTCGTGTTTCAGCTCATCGTTGGCGCGCTCTGTGCTCGGATAGGTGCCCACAATTTGGAAATTGGGGGAGGCTTCCAGTTTGCCTGCAAGGCGATGTGCCGCCTGGGACCCGTCGTGGTCGATGAGATATATGTTGAGGTTGCGGATCTCAAAGGTCGCGGCATGGGCCAGCACGAGGAGCTGGATCACGGGCATCAAAAAGATAGACGGCAGCATCGCCTTGTTGCGGGCGATCTGAATGAACTCTTTTTGTACCAAAAACCAAATCCGCCTCATATCATTCCAGCCTTATTTTGAACCGATAGATGCTCACGCCGATAAATCCAGCCGCCATCCCCAACAGTACCAAGGTCTCTTTCCAGATATCCTGAAAGCCAGAGCCCTTGAGCATGATGTTTTTGACGATGATGATAAACCACTTGGCCGGAATGATATTGCTGAGCCATTGCAGCACCCAAGGCATGTTTTCCACGGGGAAAATATGACCACTCAGCAAAATCGTCGGCATCATGAGCCCCGTGAGTGAAAAGAGCATGGCCGTCTGCTGACTCTCGGCGATGGTGGAGATCAAGATGCCGAGGCTCAAGGTCGTCACGACAAAGAGCAATGCCTCGGCCATGAGCAATACTGCACTGCCATAGATCGGAATGCCAAACACAAAGACACCCATGGCGACGATGACGGCAGCATTGATCACACCGAGCGCAAGGTAGGGCACCACCTTGCCGATGATGATGATGGAGGGACTCAAGGGAGACACGAGCAAGACTTCCATGGTGCCGATTTCCTTTTCTTTGGTGACCGCGATCGAGGTCATCATCGCCGAAACCATCATCAAGATCATCGCCATCACACCCGGCACGAAGAGAAAAACGCCCTTCAGCTCAGGGTTATAGGTCATTTGGTAGTCGGTCTTGATGGTCAAGGGCAATTGGGTGATGCCCAGTCGCTCGGCCTGCCAGCCTCTGATGATGGCGGTGGCATAGGAGGTGAGCACATTGGCGGTATTGGGATCGCTGGCATCGGCGATGAGTTGCACCTTGGCGCCACCTCCTCGCCTAAAGGCGTCTGCGAAGCCAGGACCATAGACGACCGCCATTTTGATTTTGCCTGTGGAGAAGGCGCCCTCTAGTTCCTGCGAGCTTTGCAAATTGCGATCGAGGTGGAAATAGCCCGAAGACACAAGTTTTTGGGTGATCTGCCTTGTGCTCGCGTCATTGCTTTGGTCAAGCACGACGATGCTTGCGTCTTTGATCTCATTGGTGATGGCAAATCCAAAAAGGATGACTTGCAAGACGGGCATCCCAAAAAGGATGATGAGCGTGCGCTGATCACGAAAGATGTGATAAAACTCCTTTTTTACAAACATCAAGAAGATGATCATTTTCCGCGCGCCAGCTTTAAGAAGACCTCATCCATGTTTTTCGCATTGTATTGCCGCTTGAGCGCAGCAGGTGTGTCGAGTGCCTCTATCTTGCCATCGACCATGATTGAGATCCGTTCGCAATACTCGGCCTCGTCCATGTAGTGTGTGGTCACAAATACGGTGACGCCGCGCTCGGCGGCCTCGTAGATCAAATCCCAAAACTGCCTGCGAGTGACGGGATCGACGCCACCTGTGGGCTCATCGAGAAACACGATGGCGGGGTCGTGGATCAAGGCCACTGAAAAGGCCAATTTCTGCTTCCATCCCAAAGGCAATTCAGCGACACGGTCACGCTTCACCTCCAGCAATCCAAGACGGTCGATGAGTTCGGCGCTTTTGCGGCGGCGCTCGGTCCAGCTCAAGCCATAAATCCCGGCGTAGAAGCGCACATTCTCCTTGACTGTGAGGTCCTCATACAAAGAAAATCGCTGGCTCATGTACCCGATGTTGCGTTTTACATCCTCACTTTGGGTGAAGACATCGTAGCCAGCGACCATGGCCTTGCCGCTGCTAGGCTGCAGCAAGCCCGTGAGCATTTTCATGGCCGTGGTCTTGCCCGCGCCATTGGCACCGAGGAAACCAAAAATCTCGCCCCGGCGCACCTCAAAGCTGATTTTATTGACGGCGATGAAGTCCCCAAAGTGCTTGCTCAGGTCCTCGGTTGCGATGACGGTGCCTCTATCCATCATGTTGAGTGGTTGAGAAGCCCATAAATACATCTTCAATGCCCGCTGCCTGCGGACCGACTTCCAAGCCAGGCAAGCCTTGCGTGCTCAAGTAGGCGGCGATGTCGATGGCCGTTATTCCTTGATGTTTGGTGGCAAGGTGTACACTGTCGCCAAATGCATGTACCGAGAGGGTGTGCTCATAGAGCCGCAGGGCCTTGAGCATAGGGTACATGGAGCCACCCGCCACCCGCCAAAGTGGGTGCTTGAAGGTGGCACGTATGCCTTCTGGTGTATCGATTCCAAAGAGTTCGCCGCCCTGAATGAGACCGACGCGGTCACACATGCTCGCTTCATCCATATAAGGCGTAGAGACGATCACAGTGATGCCTTGATGGCGCAGTTTTTGCAGATTTTCCCAAAATTCTTTGCGGGAAACCGGATCCACTCCTGTCGTAGGCTCGTCTAGGAAGAGCACCTCTGGTTTGTGAATCAAGGCGCAGCAGAGCGCCAATTTTTGTTTCATGCCGCCAGAAAGCTTGCCAGCCTTGCGGGTACGAAATGGCTCAAGCAGGACATAGATGTCACGGATGAGCGAATAGTTTCTACGGATGGTCGTCCCGAAAATCGTGGCGAAAAATTCGATGTTTTCCTCGACTGTCAGGTCTTGGTAAAGGGAAAATTTCCCAGGCATATAACCGACCCGGTTGCGGATCGCCCGGTAATCCTTGACGGTATCGAGGCCCAAGACTGTAGCCTTGCCTTGGTCGGGGTACAGCAAAGTCGTGAGAATGCGAAACAAGGTGGTCTTGCCCGCGCCATCGGGACCAATCAATCCAAATAGTTGCCCTTTGGGCACCTCAAAAGAGACCGACCTTAACGCTTCCACCTTCCTGAAGGATTTCGAGACCGACTCGACAGTCACCATTTATTTGTTCTCCGCCGTTTTTGTAGGGGCTGGTGCGCTGCCGATCGCTTCAAACTTGACCTCGCCTGGCATGCCGATTTTGAGTTTGCCGTCGTTTTTCACCATGATCTTGAATGCATAGACCAGATTTACACGCTCCTCTTTGGTCTGAACGATCTTGGGTGTGAACTCGGCTTGGTCAGCAATCCAAGTGACCTTGCCATCATAGTTGTAATAACCTTTTTCGCCATTGTCGATACGCACCGTCACAATCTGGCCTACTTGGATCTTTGTGAGCTGGCCACCACTCATGTAGGCACGCAGGTAGAGCGAGTCCATGGGGGCGATGCGATAAAGCGGACGTCCTGGCGCGACCACCTCTGTAGCCTCAGCTAGCTTTGTGAGCACGGTGCCTTTGATCGGGTTCACGATATGGCTGCGCTTGAGCATGTCGCGTAGCCGCGCGCCCTGGACATCGATGGCCTCGATTTCATTGGCGACTGGCAGGTTTTGCGAATTGATACTCAGCCGCTGGGTAGCGAGGACCTTGAGTTGCCCGTTGATGTCGTCGAGCTGCTTGGTGGTGGCGGCACCCGCTTGCACCAGCTTCTCGACACGGTTTCTTTCCTTTTCGAGGACTTCGATTTGCTGGCGGATGACATCGATTTGGGCGCCCACACTACCTGTGCGGGTGCTCACTTGGCGTCTGCGTGCAGCCACTTCATCGAGTTGCAGCGAGACTTGCGTGGTGTCCACCACGCCGACCTCGATGCCAGGTGAGAGCTCTTGGCCCTCCTCGATATTGAAATGGAGCAGACGACCAGCCGTTTCAGAGGCCACGATGACCTCTCTGGCCTCAAAGTTGCCAAAGGCGTCTGCGTCATTTTCCTCGCCATTGCAGCCGAGCGACAGTACCAATGGGAGCACCCAGAGCAGTTGGAGTTTTGAAAATTTCATTCTTGCGTGCACAAAATCGTACATGTTGTCAATTGTTGCCAGTGATATACCCATAGCGAGCTTGGGTCATGAGGACTTGGATTTCATGGAGACGCTTGCCCAAATTGGCTGCGGTCTCCTCGTTGAGGCGATCGATGTATTCGGTGGCCGTAATGACGCCGTTTTCGAGCTGTGCCGAGGCTGTTTCTTTGATTTTGCCGCGCAGCTTGATCATGTCGTCGTCTTGGTGGATGAGCTTGCGTAATTTGTCGAGGTCCTCTTCCACTTGTATGAGGCCGAGGTTGGTCTGGCGCTCAAAAGCATCCCTTTGCAGTTTCACGAGTTCTTTTTGCAGGGCGAGAGCCTCTTTCTCCACCTTGCCCGCGCCCCAGTCATAGATGTCCCACGTAAGACGAGCACCAACGACCGCCCATGGCTGAAATCGAGTGTCGAGCATATTCAAGCCGGGGCGACCGAAACCCAATTGGCTGAAGGCGATGACGCGTGGTCGATATTTGGCATCGACTGCGGCGATGCCGAGATCGACGGTGCGGTTTTGCAAGGAAAAGAGGTGCAGTTCTTGGCGAGCGATCACAGGTTTGTTGGGCAAATCTTTGGGGGATGGCGACTCAAATTGAGCCTCGGGCGATATCACGAGGCCGGTCCACTCAGCAAGCATGCGCACGACAGAGGATTGCTGTGCGCGTGCCTCGGTCTGCAATTGGTCGTTTTTGATAAGCTCTGCTTCTAGCAACCAGGCATTGCTTTCCAGCATGACACCATTGGCGATGGCGCCTTGCACTTGCTTGAGTTTGTTGTCGATGGTGGAGCGCACGAGACTGAGTTGCTCAAGCTGGGCTTGTAGCAGCAGTGCCGAGAAATAGAGGAAGTCGATCTGCTCTTGTGGTTTTTGAAGGCTCACTTCGATTTTTTGCTGATCGACTTCTTGCTGTGCCTCTTTGAGGTCGAGCTGCTTGCCCATGATACCACCGTCCCAAAGCACTTGGTTCACATCTACATAAGCCTTGTATTGGTCGCGCGGTTGGGCCTTGATGTCGATGCCAGGCAGCTGTATGCTGGTGACCGCCGACTGCCAACTGGCTTGCAACCCAAAGTTGAGCTTCGGATAGAGTAGGGTCTTGAGTTTCTGCATTTCCAAGTCATAGCCTTCCTTTGAGATGGCTTTTTGCTTGAACTCTGGATAATTCTCCTTGGCAGCCGACCTGAGCTGCATGAGCGTATAGCTACCCTGCGCCTGTACCGACCATGCGGTGAGCATCAAGAACAAGAGCGCTAGGCATATCTTTCTTAGTGTGGCGTGCATAGCATTTTTCTAGATCGGGTCATTTTTTATCTGAATGGCGTGTATCACAAACTGCGCGACCTCTGTCTTGCGCGCCTTTACAAATTGCTCAAAGCCCTGCTTGTCCATGTTGTGGATCATCTGGATCATGGGCTGGGCTAGAAATGGAAACACAGACATCGACAACATGTTTACCAAAAGTTGCCGTGGGTCGGTCGGTCGAATATGGCCTGCAGCTGCCTCTTGCTCGACTTGTCGATAAAATACCTGTAAATCAGGCAACTGATGGTGCTTTCCCAACTGGTTCAGAAAGCGGTCGGGGTGCTTGGAAATCTCATGTATCACAAATCGGGGCAGGTAGGCATTGCGGGCCATCATGCCGATATAAGTTGCACAAAAAAGGTCGATTTTTTCCAAGAGGGGGCGATCGGAGTTGAGCACCTCAGCGATGCGACGCACCATTGCATCAAAAGCAATGCCAAAAACTTTGTAAAACAATGCGTCTTTGGACCGGAAATAGTAATGCAGCAGCCCCTTGTTTATTTGGGCCGTGTCGGCAATTTCCTGCATTCGGGCACCGTCAAAGCCCTTTTGCAGGAAGATGAGGCGTGCAGCCTCCAAAATGCGATACTCGGTGTTTTCCTTCTCCGAAACTACCATATTGAGGTTACCCAATTGGGTAAGAATGCAAATCAAATGCCTTAGCGAGAGATTACCAAAAATAATTTCCCCCAATGTGTGTGCAGCAACCAATGATGTGTACGCTGAACCTTGCGCGGCCTTTTGCTAGGCCGGCTTCGGCGAGGTCAGTTTGGCTGTTAGGGATTAACTGCAAAGTCAGTTTTCTTGTGGGTAATTAACCTCAAAGGAAGCAAAGTCAGCTTGGTTGTGAGGGATTTACACATCTCCGAATCGCGATAGAGGATGGTCGCTATTGGTTGGACGAAGTCCGGAAAGCATCTTGGGAGCTATTGCCTGCGACCTACTTCCCTCCTATTCCATAAAACCATAGCATACGAGCCGACCTTGCTTCTCTGCGCGGCCACCTTCGGTGCCTGCGTAGTGGGAAAACTGTCGGTCATCGGCACAGGTGTCCATGGTTTCTATCTGGATCTGATCTATTAGAATCCCATGGGTTGCGCATTCGCCAAGGGCAAATCCTAACAAATCGATCCCAAAACGCCCATCCGCTTGCGGGATGAGGTAGGGCTGCCAAATGGGTTGCGTGGCTTGTATGGGGTCACGAAAAAGATAGGATTCCTTTTTGATGCAAGGCCCGATCATGACATGCAGGTCTGTGGTACGGCTCCCTTCCTGCTCCAGCAATCTCCGCAATACTTTGCCTGCAAAACCCAAGGCCATGCTGCGCCAGCCGATATGTGCAAAGGCCATGAGGTGCTGCCCGGCATCATACACTATAAAAGGCATGCAATCGGCGAAGGTGAGAAACACGCCCGCCTTGGGTACGCGCGACAATATGGCGTCGGTCACAGCCAAGCGCTCGCCCTTCATGGCATTGAGGTGGCTGGGGAATGCTTGCATTTCGGTGATGTGATCGGCGTGCTCTGTAAAAAAGGTGACCATGCGCTCGGGCGGCACCTGCTGCCTCTCAAAGAACCGCGTGCGGTTATTGAATACCTGCTCGGCGCTGCCGAGCGGGTAAGACATGTTGCCATCGGCGATGGTGGAGAATCCGAATCGAAAAGGGAGGCCCCGGGATGTAGCGGTGGACATACTTTGATCTTGATGTGCGATGGACAAAGGTAATGAAGACGGGGAAACAGTGGGAGGTAGGTTGTAGGTAGCAGTTAGCAGTTAGCAGTTAGCAGTTTAGAAGGGCTTATGCTTGGCTTTGCGGTTTCGCCTTTCAGCAGCGTGCTTGGCTTTGCGCTTCTTAGCGGTCTTTGCGGTTTTTTCCCTCAGCCGCGTGCTTGGCTTTGCGGTTTCGCCTTTCAGCAGCGTGCTTGGCTTTGCGAACCGGCGTTTATCC
Source organism: Bacteroidota bacterium (assembly GCA_031415375.1). Lineage (GTDB taxonomy): Bacteria > Bacteroidota > Bacteroidia > J057 > JADKCL01 > JADKCL01. The sequence goes on from JANORP010000026.1 coordinate 22,783, forward strand.
CGACGTGTCGGGGCGGTCGTCGCCTGTCCCGATCAGTGATCGGGGCGGTTTTTTCTTTCAGCAGTGTGCTTGGCTTGGGGATCACGGTTGGGCGGCGGGATGAACCATTTGGGATGCAAATCGGACGGTTGGGGCAAGGGGATGCTATTTTTGGGATGTGCTGCTTAATTTTGCGGCACTAGGCACCATTTCTGCTGCTGACCTTTACGCAAGGTTTACCGGTGTCCATCTCGCTGCACTCCCAAAACGTGCATGCATTCCCCTTATTCAATTGAGCGTTTATCCCGCTAGCGCGGAGAAATTCCTCGATTTTCACGACTTATTTTTCTTTTTATGGACAGAGTTTCAGCAGTGGAGCTTCAATTGCTCAATGAATATGATATTCCCGTGCGCTTATTTGCAAATGCAGATGTGCGCGTCGAAAAGGCTGCGGTCGATGAGCTCAAGGGCCTCCTAGAGTTGCAGGAGACCGTCGCTCGGATTGCGGCGGTGGAACCCGATTTTTTTGAAGTGGACAGTCCTGGCATCGTGGAGATTGCGGTGACACCCGATTTCCACAAAGGTTCGGGAATTCCCATCGGAACGATCCTGAAAACCAGAGGTTTTATGACTCCTCAAGCCATCGGTCGCGACGTGAATTGCGGTATGCGCTTGATGCTCACAGATTGGACAGCCGAAGAGGTCAAGGCACATTTGCCTAAACTCGAGAAACGCATCCGCCATGTATTTTTTGAAGGTGCACGCGAAATACCGCTACACCCGATCCAAAAAGAGGCGCTCTTGCGCGAGGGGCTGCCTGGACTCGTCGAGACAGCTGGCATGCTTGGAGAGCAAGGCATTTGGCGACATTTCCGCCAAGATGAGCAACGAGAGGCACTCGCGCATGTGAGCGAACATGGCCAAATGTGGACAGATGGCATCAGTGAGGGCCTCGCCAATTACACCGCACATACCGATGTGCGTTACGATGCGCAAATCGGCTCTATTGGCGGAGGTAACCATTTTGTGGAGGTGCAGCAGGTCAAGCGTATCCTGGATGCGGAAACGGCTTATGCATGGGGCCTCAAGGCTGGCGCTGTGGTCGTGATGATCCATACGGGATCGGTGAGCATTGGCTATCCGGCCTCAGGGTATGCACAGCTGCTTTTGCGGGAAATCTTCCCCAAAAGCATTCCGCTTCCCCAAAACGGCATTTTGCCATTGCCAACCTCGGGCAAGTATCGCGCTGCCTTTGAGGCTGTGCAGCAGGCAATTGCCAATGCCGCAAATTTTGCCTACGGCAACCGCCTCTTCCTGAGCATGCTGCTGCGCCGCATCTTTGAAGAGGCGCTCGGCGACCGTGCATTCAAGCTTTTGTGGGATTCAGGTCACAACCTGGTCTGGCAGGATGGGGACGATTTTATTCACCGCAAGGGCGCGACGCCTGCGCGTGGCATAGAGGCCATGGCAGGCACCCCTTTTGCGTGGACGGGCGAACCTGTCTTGATCCCTGGATCCATGGGTGCGTCGAGTTATATCTTGCGGGGCAATGGCGACGCACGCAGCATGAGCAGCGCGAGTCACGGCGCGGGCCGCGCTATGTCACGCGGGCATGCGATGAAGGCAAGCGATGCCGAATTTCAGCGCTTCATGCGCGATTTCAAGATCATCACGCCGATCGATCCCCGAGATCCCAAGCTGCGCGGCCGACAAGACATTGTCCAAAAATGGGAGGAACACATCAAGCAAGAGGCACCTTGGGCCTTCAAGGAGATCGCTCCTGTGATCGACACGCAAACGCAGGCTGGCTTGGTCGGGGCTGTGGTGGAGTTGGAGCCGCTTTTTACGGTCAAGGGCTAATGGATTCAAGTGTCGCCCCGCGCTACTCTTTGTGGGGCGGGGTGGCTCCTGCGTTTGGATTGGCTTTTGCACTTTTTGTTTGATTTTGATTTTGATTTTGGCTGCATGGCTTATTCCTTTTCGTTTGTGCTGGCGATTTTATTTACTGCAGCCGGAGGCTGCAATTCTGACGGCGTTGGAGCCGGTGGCTCCCGCCTCGTTGATGGCTCCCGCCTCCTTTGGTGGCTCCCTCCTCCTTTGGTGGCTCCCGCTTTGTTTGGATTCTCCAAAAAATCTGCAAATTAGCTGCATGGGAAACTACCGCACGATTTTGCAGGAGGGGAACCACGTGGCTGGTCATTGGCTTACGGCGGGCGAAGAGGAGTTGGAGGTGATCGACAAATACAATGGGGAGTTGCTGGCTTTGTTGCCGATGGCGTATGCGACGCAGATGGAACAGGCGATTGCGACGGCTGAGGCGGTGCGCCCTACTTTGTTGCTCTGGAATGCTGGGCAACGGGCGGCGCAATTGACGCGCCTGGCGGATCTGCTGGAGTTGCGGCGGGACGATTTTGTGGATCTGATCGTGCGAGAGGCGGGCAAACCGATCGGCTATGCCCGCACGGAGTTGGCGAGGGGCATCTCGACTTTGCGCATGGCAGCAGGGGAGGCGACGCGCTTTGTGGGTGAGATTGTGCCCATGGATTTTGAAGCGGGCGCGGGCAAAACTGCAATGACCAAACGCTTTCCCATCGGGGTGGTGGCGGGCATCACGCCTTTCAATTTCCCGCTGAACCTCGTCTTGCACAAGGTCGCGCCTGCGCTTGCGGTAGGCTGCCCGATCATCATCAAGCCTGCCCCGCAGGCACCCCTTACGGCGCTTGCGCTCGCCGCGCTCGTGCGTGAAGCGGGCTATCCTGCTGGCGCGGTCCAGGTTTTGGTCTGCAGCAATGTGGTGGCCGAGATGCTGGTGACCGATCCACGCATTGCCATGCTGTCCTTTACAGGGAGCGACGCGATCGGCTGGCATTTGAAGGGGCTTGCTGGCAAGAAAAAGGTTGCACTTGAACTCGGTGGCAATTCGGCGGTGATCGTGGATGAGACGGCCGACTTGAAAAACGCTGCCCGCACAATCGCCATCGGCGCCTACCTCTATGCTGGCCAAGTTTGCATTTCCACACAGCGCATTTATGTGGTCGATGCGGTCTATGGTGCTTTTGAGGAGCTGCTGCTCGCGGAGATTGCCTTGCTCAAGTCGGGCAATCCACTGGAGGACGGGGTGCTCAACGGACCGGTGATCGACGCGGGTCATCTCGCGCGCATCGATGCTTGGGTGCAAGAAGCCTTGCAAGGCGGTGCTGAATTGCTGGCGGGCGGCAATGTGCTGTCGTTGGAGCACAAGCTCTATGCACCGACTTTGCTGGGCCAGACAATGCCTGATATGAAGGTGAACCATGACGAGGTCTTCGGCCCAGTGGCAGTTCTAGAGCGCGCTCGTGATTTCCAAGATGCAATTGACAAGGTCAACAATAGCCGCTATGGATTGCAAGCGGGGGTATTCACCAACCGTATCGACCATCTGAAACTGGCTTATGCTCAGCTGGAGGTCGGCGGGGTGATCATCAACAATCCACCAGGATTTCGTACAGATGGGATGCCGTATGGCGGGGTGAAGGACTCGGGCCTCGGGCGCGAGGGCGTGCGCTACGCGATGGAGGAGATGACCGAGCAGCGGTTGCTGGTATATTAAGGAATGAGATTATTTGGCGGCGATCAAGCCCAAGATCTTGGTAGCAATGCGCTGTGAGGCCCCAACATCGCCGAGCTTGCTGCGCAACTCGATGTAATCGGCCTTGACTTGGGCTTTGCGCTTGGGGTCGTCGAGGAGCCGGCGTAATTCGGCGGCCAACGCTTCTGGACGCAGGTCTTTCTGGATGAGCTCACGCACCACCTCACGGTCCATGATGAGATTGACCAGGGAAATGAAACGCACCTTGATGAGCCACTTTGCGATGCGCACACTCAGGGCGTTGGCAGCATAACAGACGACTTGCGGCACTTCAAAAAGGGCGGTTTCCAAGGTAGCCGTGCCAGAGCAGACCAAGGCGGCATCTGCTGCGGCAAGCAAGTCATAGGTATGGCCCCGCAAAACAGGGATGTCGGCATTGCCAATGAGCTCGGCATACAATTCGTCGTCCATGGAGGGGGCAGCCGCGACCACAAATCGGGAACGCGGAAAGCGATTCTTGATCGCAAGCATGATCGGCAACATGCGTGTAATCTCCTGCTTGCGACTGCCTGGCAAGAGGGCCACAAGGCGCTCATCAGGATCGAGCAATTGCCGACGCAATTCGTCGCGGTTGTGGGTGTGCCCCGCAATTTCGTCCAGTAGCGGGTGACCTAGGAATTCGACTTCGTAGCCTTCCTTTTCATAAAATGGCTTCTCAAAGGGCAGAATCACAAAGAGCTTATCCACGCGGGCCTTGATCTTGGGGATGCGGTTCTTTTTCCAAGCCCATACTTGGGGCGAGATGTAATAATAGACTTGTATGCCCTGGGCTTTGAACCACTTGGCAATGCGCAGGTTGAAGCCCGGGTAGTCGATGAGGATCACAGCCTGGGGCTTGAACTGCAAAACATCGGCCTTCACATCCCTGAACAGCTTGCTGATCTTGCCCATGTTGGCGATCACCTGGGTGAATCCCATGAAACTCGTCTCGCGGATGTGGCGCACCAGGCCCATGCCTTGGGCTTGCAATCCGTCGCCGCCCACGCCGCGCACGACGAGGTTGGGATGCAGTTGCTTCAAGGCGATCAGCAGGTTCTTGCCATGCAAGTCACCCGATGCCTCGCCAGAGATGATATAGAGTTTTAGCGGATTTGAAGATTCCATTGATTCAGCGGTGCAATCGCGTGGTGGGCCGTGAGGTCAAATTGGACGGGGCAGACGCTTACAAAACCGTTGTCGAGAGCCCAGATATCAGTGTCGTGCCCCTCGTCGTTGTGTTCAAACTTACCAGTGAGCCAGTAGTATTTGCGGCCGTAGGGATCCAAGCGTTCATCAAATTGCTCGATCCAGCGCCCGATGGACTGCCGAGTGATGCGGATGCCTTTGATGTCGTCGAAGGGCAGCTTGGGGATGTTTACATTCAAGAGTGTGCCGACGGGGAATGGCGTGGCAAGGGCTTTGCGAATGATGACGCGAGCGACCTCTTTGGAGGCGGTGAAATCGGCGTCGTGGCTAAAATCACAAAGGCTAAAGCCGATGGAGGGGATGCCCTCGATGGCGCCTTCCATGGCGGCCGACATGGTGCCCGAATAAACGACGGAAATGGAATAGTTGGCACCATGGTTGATGCCAGAAATGAGCAAATCGGGCTTTTTGGGCATGAGCACGCCTGTGGCTAGCTTAACGCAGTCTGCGGGTGTGCCCGAGCAAGCCCACCCCATGAAGCCATGCTCGACCTCTTCTTCGACGAGTCTGAGCGGTTCGCCGATGGTGATCGCATGGCCCATGCCACTTTGCGCACTGTCGGGGGCTACGACTGTCACGTCGCCAAATTCACGGGCCACAGACACGAGGGCTTTGATGCCGCGTGCCGTGATGCCGTCGTCGTTACAAACCAAGATATGTGGTCGCTGCTGCATAGTCGTTTTTTCAGAGGCGCAAAGATAGGGATTATCGGGGAGGTGGGAAATTTGTTGGCGGAAATCGGAAATTAGGAGTTAGGAATTGCGAATTGAGGTTGGAGTTCAGAGTTATGGGTTCAGGTGCTTGGCTTTGCCTGTCCCGTATCGGAGATCGGGGCGGTTTTCCTCTCAGCAGCTTGCTTGGCTTTGCGCTCCTTTGCGTCTTTGCGGTTTTCCTCTCAGCAGCTTGCTTGGCTTTGCGCTTCTTTGCGGTTTGCTTTTCAGGAGCTTGCTTGGCTTTGCGCTCCTTTGCGCTTCTTTGCGGTTTGCTTTTCAGGAGCTTGCTTGGCTTTGCGCTCCTTTGCGTCTTTGCGGTTTTCCTCTCAGCACCTTGCTTGGCTTTGCGCGTCTTTGCGGTCTCTTGACTTTTCCACAATTCAAACATCGATGATTGACTGACTATCAAACAATTGAATCCGATTTTGGATTTCTTGTGGGCTGAGAAGATGGCGGAAATGCAATTTGTGGAAAACAAGTTTGGGCTGCTCCATGGTCGCTTGATAACTTCAAGGTTCAATTCTATGTCTATCGCGGTGGTTTTGGATCAATCAACGGGGCTTCGCTAAGCCCATTTTGCTTTATTATTGGGTGGAATTCATGAAACGATTTAATCTCTTGCTCGTGACCAAGGATGCGAGCCTGCGGCCTGTGGCACTTAAGTCACTCTCCAAAGTGTTCAGCAGCAACTTTGTATTTGAGCTTGCAAGCCTCGACGAAGCCACCAACCTGCTTTCCAAATTGCATATTGATGTGTTGATGCTGGATTTGGACTTGGACAATTTTGACTTGGTCGCCCTGAGCAAACGCTGGCCTACGGTCAAAGTCATGGGCGTAGCCGCCCATCCGCATGCCAACAAATCCAACATTTCTCCACTGAGCCACAAGGTGTTTGAAAAACGCGACTTTGCGGCAGCCTTTGCGGCTGAACTCAAAATCCAACGCAAGGGACTCGATCCTGCTGCGCACACCCCTGCCCATGTGCGCAAACAAGAACCTGCCGCCCCCAAGGATTTTGTGGACTTTTTCAGCCTGACGCGCTCTAAGTGAGTTGTTCGGGATTTGCGGCCTTGATTTTTGGATGACTCGCTAGCCCCATTCGATATGCTACCCTCTTCTGGGCAAGACAGCCATCAGCCTCCGGGCTTGCCAGCAAAGTATCACCGCAACTTGCTGCCTCAGCAGACGCAACATATCCCCAGTTGCTGCGTTATTACTGCAACACGTTTCAATTCTGCCATGAAATGTCTTAAATTGTAGGCTGAAATTTTACGCATGAGATCGACTATCCATATTGGTTTACTTTTGCTTACATCCCTGATTGTCAGTGCCAATGGCTTGTGGGCACAACAAAAGATGTGGGTCTTCTTGAAAGACAAGGGCAGCGAACAGACCTATTGGCAGTCGCATCCAGAGGCTTATCTCTCACCCAAGGCGCTACAGCGCCAAGCAGCCGTAGGTCATGTGCCTACTGTGGCCGACCTTCCCGTAAGTGCCGCCTACAAGCAACAATTGTCGGCTGCAGGTGTCAAAATCGTGGGTAGTTCACGGTGGATCAATGCATTGAGTGTGGAGACCACTTTGAGCTTACGACAGCTCAAATCCATCTGCCCAGCAGTTGCGGGGATGCAGAAGGTCGGTAAATTTTCGCGGCATGCCTACGAGACTTCGATCGAAGCGGTCACTAGCGCCACGCGCGTGGACAGCATCGCCTATGGTCAGGCACTCGGCCAGACAAATCAACTCAACCTGCAATGCTTGCATAGCCGGGGATTCACTGGGCGCGACGTGCTGATTGCTGTTTTTGACGCAGGTTTTTTGCGGATGGATACAATCGCAGCCTTTGACAGCCTGTGGCTGCAAGGCAGGGTACTCACCTACCGCGACTTCGTGAATCAAGACACGACGATATTTGATGAGCACAACCATGGTATGAATGTGGCCAGCACGATCGTCGCCAACCTTCCTGGGATCATGGTTGGGACGGCTCCACATGCGACGCTGATCCTGGCCCGCACAGAAAATGTCTTTTCAGAAACGCATCAAGAAGAGGACAATTGGCTCATGGCCGCAGAGTGGGCAGATTCATTGGGTGCCGATCAGATCCATAGCAGCCTGGGATACACGACCTTCGACCCCGGCGAAGGCGATTTTGTCTATGCCGACTTGGATGGCAATACGACCATCATCAGCCGAGCAGCCGACATGGCTGCAGCGCGTGGCATCTTGGTGGTGAACAGCGCCGGCAATGAAGGTGGTGGGCCTTGGCGCCACATCTCTGCGCCTTGCGATGGCGACAGCGTCTTGTGTGTAGGTGCAGTCGATATCACCGGTAGTTATGCTGGTTTCTCAGGCGTGGGACCTAGTGCCGACGGGCAAATCAAGCCTGATGTCGTGGCAATGGGACTCAATGTGGCCGCAGTAGGCAATACGGGTGTCGTGGGAAACACCTCGGGCACATCTTTTTCAGCGCCGATCATGTCGGGTTTTGCAGCCTGTCTGCGACAAGCACATCCATTGCGCAGCAATATGCAGATCTTGCGGGCGATCCAGCAAAGCGCGAGTCAATATACCAATCCTGACTCGCTGCTGGGCTATGGTATTCCCGACGCCTGCAAGGCCGATTCACTGTTGCATATCGTCGATTCCCTGGTCTTGGCTGTGCGGCCCATCGCACAGCAATTGCAGCAGATCACGGTATTCCCCAATCCTGCCTACGAGACACTTATCTTGGAAAATCGGCTTGCCAGCAATTTGATGTCGGGTTATACGGTCATCGCGACCGACGGCCGCGTGGTACTCCAAACATCGATCAATCCCCAAGAAGGTATGCATGCCGTCATCCCCTTGAAGGCAATCGCATCGGGCGTATATTTTGTGCGCATCGCCCTCGCAAGCGGGCAGGTGCAGGTCTCTCGGTTCATCAAGGAATAAAACCAATGGTACCATGAGTTTTGGAACAGAGTTTGGTCGTGGTTTGCAAGCCTACCGTGAGGCCCATAGGATCATTTTCAAGCATAAGCTGACCCATTACCTCTGGATTCCAGGGATTGTGACGCTCATCTATACGGTGGTCTTTTTTGGGTTCACGTTGCATTTTGCAGGGCGCATCGCGAGCGAGGCCGATGCCTATCCCGCATGGCTGAGTTGGATGGGCGATTTCACGCAATGGTTCCTCAAAAGTGTGTACTGGGTCGTGGCTACCTTTTTGTTTCTCGCCAGCCTCAAATATGTCTTGCAGGTGCTGCTCTCGCCGATCCTGAGTAACCTGAGCGTAGCGGTCGAGAAAAGCGTTTGGGGGCTGGAGCCTGACGCGATCACTTGGAAGGAATTTTTTCAGGACATGGGTCGCTCGCTCATGCTCGCCATCCGCAACGTGGTGATCGAATTGTCGTTGTGCCTCGTGCTTGCTTTTATCCCGGGTGTTGGGCAGATAGGCGGCCTCTTGGTGTCGAGTTATTTCTCTGGCTTTGGCTATATGGACTATGTCTTGGAGCGCAAGAAAATGACGATTCCCCAAGCGGTTTCGTTTTGCCGCGCCCACCGTGGCTTGGCTGTGGGCATCGGTATTGTGAACAATCTCTTGATGCTCATTCCCTTTGTGGGTTGGATCATCACGCCTACTTATGCCACCATCGCTGCGACCATGGAAACATTGCGCATTCTGAACCCACAAGATGCCAAACGATTTGATGCATTTGTCGCGCCCGTCTGATGTAAAACATTGGCGCAAACACCCACAATATTTCCTCAAAATCCACCAACTCCAAGATGCAAATTTCAATGATGCAAAGGACATTTTCCCAATGGCTCCTCATAGCGATGCTTATGGTAGGCGTCGCCAAGGCACAAGGCACAACGCATGTCGTCTCCTTCTCCAAATTTACGGTCAAGGAAGGCTACAAGCAGGAAAGTGATGGGGTCACGGGCTTGCAGCTACAATTCGACTTGGCCTTCAACTGGTTGGAGGAGGATTATTTTAAGCGTTCATTTCAGCTCAGTTACCGCATGCTGCACAATGGCACTGAGCTCTTGCGCTCCACCGACGAAGGCTTGTCGTCGCCCAACATAACCGCTGAGAGTCAGACGGTCAAGGGCAAGCCCGGCATGGTCGCAATCGCGCAACAGGTGATGATTCCCTACCTGGCCATCCCCCTGGAAAGCGGCCCACAACTGGTCGAGATCGTCTTTTCACTGGCCAATGACGCTGGCACTTATACCGACTGCTACAAGGCCACCGTGAATTTCACCCACAAGAAAATCGTGCGCCATGACCTGAATGCACAAGTGTTTACCTTTAGCAACGTGATCCTCAACAAGGCTGCCACGGAGACCTCCACAGGCAATGCCGCCATGGAAATCAAAGCGCATGTGGCCTATAAGTATGGTCCTGAAGAATCGCTGGAAGACAGCTATGAAATGTATTGGCTGCTGCGCAACCTCTCGGGCAAGGTGGTGTTTGATTCACGCAAGAACGAGTCGATCAGCGCGCAAACCGTAACGCTGGACAATGCCCTGATCGATGGCAAGGCATGCGCCAAGCTGAGCATGATCGGCAGCTATTACAAAATCGATTTGGACGGCCCGCAAGAAGCTGAGGTGGTCATTGTACTCCAAGGCACCGAGGGCGGCCCCAAGGAGATCTTCGCGCAAAAAATGATGCTCAATGTACCGTTCAAATACAATTTTGAAGCCCAGGAATTTGTACTCAATGGTGTGAAGGCTGCGCCATCACAACGTGACGGCGTAGGTGGCATCGAGGTAAACTATAGCTGTGCCTTCAAGCAGACGGGCACATTGCGCAATCCTGAAAAGGGCAAGTATTTCTTTTACGCTGCCATCTTTGATGCGGCGGGCAAGGTCGTGATCGCTCCTGAGCGGGCACCCACGCAAGGCTCGGGCAGCACCCACCTGCAAGACGGGCACCTGCCTGCGTCTGACCATGCAGTCGCGGCCGGCAGCCTGTTTATCCCCTACCATTTGCTCACGGTTCCTGCGGGCATTCACAACCTCAAGTTTATGCTCATGGTGAGCGACGTGAACCTGCAAACCAAGTTTCCACCGATCAGCAATGGCACGGTTGCGATCACGAAACCTGCCGATGTATATTACCGCCTGGGCTTGGAGCGCCTGGAGTTGATCCCTGCCAACTATGATTCGGATATCTCCGGGATCAGCAGCCCACTTCCTGAGCTGCAATACCTGTTTGCGGTGGGCGAAGACAATTATTTTGCGAGTGAATATGACCGCAATAGCCTCACCGCCATGCCTGGCGCGACGACCTTGCGGCTTTGTGAGGGCGACGCGATCAATATGCTGCTCTATGACATCGACAGCGGCTTTTTCAACGAGAGCGACCTCCAAGGCAAATGGAAGATCGACTATGCTGGCAAAGGTGACAGCTTCATGTATCAGCTCGACAATGCGGGGCAGGTAGTCGCGCTGCGGCTCAAGGTCACCAAGGTCGCGGGGATGTAGGGGTTTGGGGCCCTCGCGCTTCGGTCGCCCCAATTGCAGTGCCCCATGGATATGCCCGCAACGTTCATGCAGGCTTTGATTTGTATTCACATGCTCGGCTTGTTCCTTGGGAATGAATGCCTATCTTTGCGGCCATGATTTTGGTTACCAGAGGCATTATTGTACAAAATGGGCATGTTTTGGCTGCGCAGCGGCCCGAAACAATGTCTTTGCCCCTGCTCTGGGAATTGCCTGGCGGCAAGGTCGAACCCGAGGAATTGCCAGAGGATTGTGTGGTGCGCGAGACATTTGAAGAACTCATGCTGCATGTGCAAGTCGTCGAGCGCCTCGCGCATGTCGATCGCACGTTCAAAGGCAAACAATACCGCATGGTTCCCTATATCTGTGAGGTGGTCGGTGGCAAGCTGCGTGCAGTCGAGCACGCTGCTGTCGTCTGGCAACCGCTGGATCGCTTGTTTGAACTCTCCTGGGCACCCGCCGAGGAGGAGTTGATGCGCGCTTATGTGCTGGAGAAGTGGCCATCGCTGGTGGTCGAGGAAGTTGTAGGCTGAGGCCATTCAGCATTGGCCGATTTGTGCTACGGCAAGCGGCAACATTTCCCTCTATTTATTCCCCCAAAATCAGGAGATTTTTAATTCCACTTTTCTGTGTCAGGGCTTGTTTGGCAATATTCATTGTTGCGCGGATTTATTTTCAGGCTTTTTCAAGAGGTATTCAGGGAAGAAACCGGCACACAATATTGTAGAAAAACTGTGCTATGCATCGATTCTGCGGCGATTGCTGCAACTTGTGCATGCATCTGCGCTGGAAGAAAAGCGGATTTTTGTGGCGGTGCCCGCTGGTTGGGCGGGATAGCTTTGTGTTCAATTCTGTTCAACTATTAAACACAAGTTAGAAAATGAAAGCTTACGCTGCTAAGAACACAAAAAATTTTGGCTGGCATGCCGCCTTGGGAACGATGTTGATGATGATGTTTTTACTCACTTTGGGCTGCGTGGATGATGAAGACAACAAGCGCAACGACGTCGTGATCTACAATCCCTGCAAAGCACTCAATCCGGATCCACTAGCCGTTTGGAGCGGTACCGCGATGACCGTGGATCAAAGTGCACTGATCGGTGACTACGACGATGTCGCCTTTCGGATCATTCAGGATTGCGAATTAGTTCCCGATAGTTTGAAAAACAAATGTCGTTGCAAACTGGAAGTGGATACCCTGCAATTGCTTGGAGATAGTACCCTTCCTTGGGGTAGCAGGATTTCAGCCATCCTGAGAAGGCCAGGAAGCGCGGGCATCACCAATGATTCTATCTTCACATTTGAATTGCAGCCGACCATGTTATGGGAACCTCATAAGGTAAAGTTTTACTCAGGGTCTATTTTGTCCCTAGACTTGGGAGCCATGGCTGCTGGTTTTGACCCAAGTGTGCTTTCACTGCTTGCAGGGGGGCTTTGTATCGTCGAGAACCTCGATGGAAGTGATGGAGGTAAAACAACCGAATGAGGATGTAGATTGTCGCTAAGGCATCAAGGGACCTGCTTTTCAGGACCATGGAGATGCGAGAAAATCGACCGCCTTTTGAATGAACCAACCCTTGTCGGGTAAATTGGAGGAGCTTCTGAGATCACGCAGAAGTTCCTCCATTTTTGTATGGCGCTCATTGGGAGGGCTATCGTAGGCAATTGCATAAAGCCGCTGTATCGATTTCCGGAAATTGTCGTAGCGGACCTGTGTCGTGCGTGGCAGGTTTTTGCGCGCGATATAGGCAGGAAAGGCATGCAACAGGCCAAGCAGTTTTTCATCTACCTGATCCCAATGTTTCAGGTTAGCAATACCCAAGCATTCGATATAGGCCTTGAGCAACAGGCACCTGAAATCTAGCCCATAATAAAGATCGGCTTTGATGGCACCTTTTGCATCGATCAAAGCCTCTACATTGGGGATCACAGCCTCATATTTTTTCTCATTAAATTCCAGCACCGCTTCAAAATAATCGATGGCTGTCCCGTTGTGCTGATCGGTGAGGCGGTCTTTGTACTGTAGGAAAAAAGCACGCGCCTCAGCAATGAGGTTCATGCGACAATACATCAACAAAATATTCTTAAAATGCTCAGGTGAGAGCTTGCCATCATCCAGGATGTATCCTTGATGGAGTGCCTCCAAATAGAAGTGGTGAACTTGTGGCAAAGCCTCTAGTTCACCTGCATTCAATTTCCTCAAATAATAGTTCAGAAGGTAGCCATTGAGGTCGCGGATATCGTGGGCCT
>JANORP010000027.1:0-26647 GCA_031415375.1 Bacteroidota bacterium
ATGACCTTCAACACAGAAGGTGGCACTGTGAGTTCCCGCTCGCTCAGTGTGAGCGAAGGCGAATGGGAATCCCATCAAAACCGTACTCCCCCCAAGATGACCTATTTTGCCGACCACCGCTACAGCTCCAAATATGTGTCTCTTGTCGGTCAGGAGGGCGAACAAGTACACGATACCGTCGTGCAAAGCGGCACCTGGGCCTTGCATGGAGACACGCTCATCATCGATGAGCCCAATCTCTCCATCGCCATCACCAAATTTATCCTGAAACTGGATGGTGATCGCTTGGAACTGAGCAATACGATGGACATGGACATGGATGGTGCAGTCGATGACACCTATTGGATGCTGCAACGCCGCAGAAAATGAACGATCATCGCTTTCCACGGTTCAATATACTGGACACAATTCCTCTCCAGGGTTGACGAGGTCCATCTGATGCGAAAAATTCCTCAACCCACGATATGAATCCGACAGAAAATCCGCCGAGAAAACCAGCCCCTCGGGGACTCAAAATCCTGCTGACTGCGACGATCGGGACCATGGTAATCGGCCTGATGGGTATCGTGATGGGCTTTGCACGCAACCAGACATCGACCTTGGCGATTGGCGTGGTGATGCTCACGGTCTCGGGGCTGCTGGGCTTGTTTGTACTCAATTTGATGTTTCCCCGTCGGCCACGCTAGCCCTCAATTGGGGCCCGCCGCAAATTCGGCCAGCAGTCTCACTGTGCTTGCGGGTAACTCGTTGGACTCGATATGCGCACGCATCTGCCTGAGCAAATCCACTGTCGATTGCCGATAGGTTTCAGGATCACTCAGCAATACCTCCAAGACGAGATGCATGGCCTTGATCTCGTAGCTGCGCGCAATTTCAAATTGGGCATTGACCTCAAAAATGAGCGCCTTTTCATAGAGGGCCTCGGCGACCAAGGCCCATTTCGCCACATCAAAGCTTTGGATGAGATCGACATGGGCAATGAACTTATCCAGTGGCATATCCACGATTTCCTTGGCTTCTTTGTCGGTGCGTATCAGGTCGTCCAGCATATAGTTGGCTTCCAAGATCTTGCCTTGGAGGCGCATGCTGATCGCCTCGGCGAGCGCCTGCGCAAACACCTGCAATTGTCTAAGTAAAAAGTCGCGTTCCTGCATAGCCTAGACTTGATACAACCGCTCAATGCCCTTGTTGAAGGATTCTAATCCCTGCCTTTCCAAAATTTCCAGATCGAATAGGCTGTCAATACAAGCACGGCGATGAGAAATACCCATTTCATGGCTGCAAATCTCGCACAAACTGCTCGATACGCGCAACCGTTTTTGCATTGCCCGTCTCAGAAAGGAAAGTTGCTTGCAAGGATTTGGCCCGGGCTTGCATGGTCGCGGTGCAGGCCTCCAAGAGCTTGCTAGCTAGGTTTTGGGGCCGCAATTGGTGATGCCAGATCGATTTGGGGGCAATGCCTAGTCGATGGAGCTGATCGGCAAAGTAGGGCTGGTCTGCGAGAAAGGTTACGGGCACATGCGGCACACCTGCACGCGCTACTGCGGTGGTGGTGCCTGCTCCGGCATGGTGCACCACGCAAGCGGCCTGCGGGAAGAGCCAATCATGGGGTACAAAATCGACAAAGCATACATTGTCGGGCACCTCGTCGGCCGAGAGTGCGCTGTAGCCGCTTTGGATCACAGCCGGCAGTCCCGCGAGCCTCAGCGCCTGCAGCACGACCTGCGCGAGGGCGGGTCCGCGTGTGCCACCCATGGAGCCAAAGCTCACCATCACTGGACGTGGATGCTTTTGGAGAAACGCGGCCAATGCTGGTTCTGGCGTATAGGCGGGCTCTTCCAAAATCCAAGGCCCCATGACCTCCAAGTTGGTTGGCAGGTCGGGATAGGTCGGCGCCAAGGTCGGTGAGCAGGCGATGAGATTGAGCTGCGGCGACAAAGTGTGAAACATTTGGACCGTGATACTCGGGCCGCCGAGTCTGCGCAAAAATTGATGGGCGATGCGATCCACAGGTGACAGGCTCAAGCGTACGAGTTTCCAAGCCCATGGATTGAGCCATTTGCCGAGGTTGGGCAGGGGAGGCGGCACGGCATAAGCCGTCGGGATGCCCGTAGGCGCCAAGATGCCGCCCATGCGTGGGATGCCGAGCTGTGCTGCGGCCTCGCCACTGAGGAAATCGACCATGTGGATCAAGGCGACGTCGCAGCCGACCAAGGCAGCCTTTGCAGCATGGAAGTAGGATTCGCCATCTGCAAAAAAAGCATCTGTCATCAACAATCTGAGTTGCGTGATGGGATTGCGCATCGCGAGCATCCTGTCGAGCAAGTCGTTGAGTTCCTGTTGGGTCACGACAGGTCCGCAGGGCCTGAAATCCAGCCCTTTGCTTTCAAACCTGGTTTGGTGGAAGGGATGACTGATCACCCGCACAGCGTGACCAGCCTGTTGCAGTGACAGTGCCAGTGCCAGATAGGGCTGCATGTCTCCTGTGCTGCCGACAGTACAAATGGCAATCTTCATGTAAGTGCAATGAAGTTGCGAAGTTACTACCAGTAATAGATATCGTAAAAAGAAATGAGCATGCGCGAATGGTAAAGGCTCACACCCAGCCAAATGAACAGAATGCCGACCCCGATCACCGCAAACTGCCGACGATCTTGCCTACAATACAGCCAATAGCTCTGGCCATGCGTGTCCTTGCCAGTGAATGCCACGATCACAATCGACGCTGCCACGGTGATCGGGGGCAATAGCAATGCGACCAGGAACCAAATGACTTTTACCCAGAATTTGATTTTTACAGGTTTTCGTTCGGCTGCGGTCATGAGGTCGGTCGCTGTTGTCACTGCGGGTGCCGTAGGGGAGACGCCACGCTCCTCCAGCAATAGGTAGGCCATCGCGACTTGGTCATAGGGTTGCCGATTGGCATCGGCGATGATGTCTAGCAACTCCTGATCATCTAGCTCGCCCAGCATCTCCCGCATGCCGTCTGATTCGTTCATGCCTGAGATGATATCGTTGGCGATGAGCAATTCTTCGGCTTCGGCAAAGTCAGTGAGAAGTACCATCAACTTTACGTTGTCTGGCGCTCGGCTAAATGCGAGATTGGGATTGAAGTCTGATCCAGGGGCCTCTATGAAGCCTTGAATCCCGTGGTCACCGAGCAACTTCACGATCGCCTCTAGGTCCTGTGGATAAGCGGCAGAAAAAAGCTCTTTGTATTTGAAAGGATCCATGGTTGTAAGGTGATGTATTGACATGAAGGTACAGGAAATCAAAGCCAAAACAAAAGATCAATTGCCAAGCAGGATCGCTTTGTGGGAGCTTCTTCACGTGAACACGACCTTTTACTCCACCCTCAAAACGCAAAATCGCATCCCACAAATCCATTGATGCCTGGCGCTGGATTGTAATAGCGGTCGGCAGTGGCATTGAGCTGCGGAAAATTGGTGTAGTGGGTATTGAGGAGATTGTTCACGCCGACGTACAGGGCGATTTGGGCTTGGAATATTCTGGTTTCGTTGCCGTCGAAACGATAGAAGTCGAAAAAATGGGTAACTCTTGCGTTGAGCAAGTTGTATGTGGGCTGCTTCCGTGTGTTGGCGTTGTTGAGAAAGCTCCTGCCGACCACTTGGTGCGTCAATTGGAGGAAGCCTATTTTGTACAATTGCAGGTCGCCTTGGAGGTTCAGGGTGTAGCGTGGCACACCTGGGATCATTTTGCCATTGAAGGAGATGCCGTCGAGGTTGTAGTCGTTGAAGTAAAAATACTGGTAGGCTCCCGTCAAGATGACCGCGAAGCTGTTCAGGCCTCGGTTGCCGAAGTCGCTTTTGCTGGAAAAGAATCCCTCTAGGCCGATTTGGGTGGTGCGCCCTTGGTTTTCAAAGAGCGTGCGCCCGCTGTTGGTATTTTGGGGCACGATCGTGTTCAAAACGGTGTGGTGATAGACGTTGAATTCGGAATGGATGCGCCTTTCGAACCATTCAAAGACGCCGCGCGCTTCCAGATTGATACCCGTCTCTGGCTTGAGATCGGCGCGCAATTGCCCAAGGGTATCGGTCATTTCCCAGAGGGCTGGCGGTGAATAGGCAGTTGCGGCACGCAGGAAAAAGGAACGATTGTAGTCTGATCGGTTGTTGTGGCCCCATGTGAAGCTGCCAGCGAGGCCGGGGGCGAGTTGCGTTTTGCCAGTGGGAATCGTTTCGATGACCGACCAAGCTGCGCTTTGGTTGTAAGCGACCTTGCTCAGGCTCAATTGCCCTGTGTATTGGTTGTGATTTCCCCTAGTTTGCAGCTCGGTGAATCCATGGGTTTGGGTCGAGAGGGTTTTGGAGCGAGTGTTGAGTGGGCCTGCCTGGCCGAGGAGGTTGTCATATTGCCTAAAATTGAGCCATTCCGCTTGGTATTCACCACCAATACGGAGGTTCACGAAGCCCAGTGGCTTCATGAAAACCGAGCGTCCGCCCAGTCCTTGGCTCGTCTCCATCTTGTAGCCTTGGTTGAATGCGCTGGTGCCAAAGGGGTTTTCTTTGTCACTCAGATGGAGATAGGCCCTGTTGATGAACGACCAGTTTTTTCCAATCCCTGAGTTGAGTCCCATACCCACGCGCAGGTGCCGCCGCGCGACATGTGCGTCGAGCGATTGACTGATCGCCAGGGCCTGACGTGGATTGCCGGCGGCCTGCGTGCTGTCTAGGGCTCCCGGCAGCTCCCAAAAACCTTGGTAAAGCATGAGATTGGCGCTGATCACATTGTACCCTAACCTCTTGCTACCCGTCAATTGCAAAAAATCCTTGCCATTGGCCTCTTGCGCGCGGTAGCCCGTGTACCGCTGATGTACATAAGTGAGGCCAAGCTTGGTCGCATTCCAGCTCACGCTCTTCGCCAAGCCGAGCTGAGCGACTGTGCGTGCAAAGCCATACGCGCCCAAGGTCTGGCTCAACATGCCACCCATTTTACCGATCTGATTGCCATTGGCCCGCAATTCAAATTGCGCGACACCATTGGAGACCGGACCATACTCGCTGGCACAGGGCCCTTTGAGGATTTTGATGTTTTGGATGGCTGCCGCATCAATCAGTTCCAAGGCCGTGGATCCGTCGGGGCTGGTGAGCGGCGCATCGTTGATGTAGGCCTTGACGTCACGCACGCCAAATGGCGAGCGCAAAAATCCACCCCTGATCGCCAAGCGGCGGCTGCCACCTGGCCCACGGGACTCAAACTTGACGCCCGGCACAAGATTGAGACCCTGCTCCATCGACGATTGGTCTCCGCGCTGAGTCTGCGGTGCGGTTACGATGTCCATGCTGTTCACATAGGCTTGGATCGTGACAACTACAATTTCATTCCTTGGTATGCGTGGTGGTCCAATGTCGGTAAAGATGCGATCCACTTGTATTTGGTTCAGTTCTACATCATAGGAAAACGTAGCTTGATTTGCGGGCCAAAGGCCCTGCAAGTCTAGAATCGAATCGGGTAGATAGCCATCAAACGAAAACTTGATGGCGTTTGGAATGGATGGAAGTGTGATGCTGTAGCTGCCATTTTCTCCCGTGAGTAGATTGATGGTTCCTGTGGGAAGCTCGATGGTCATTGCCTCAATCGGCGTGCCGTCGCTGGCGTCTAGCACACGGCCTTGCAAGGTATAAGCCTGCGCCCAGCCGGAAATCGCCAAGCAGCACAATGTCGTCAGGATCAGGATGGTTCTCATATTGGAACCAAGATAATCAAGGCTGCTGTGAATGCAAGCTTATCTGAGCCTGATCGGCACAATTTTGGTGCTTGTCTCCACGACGAAGCTAGCCTCTGTAAAGCTCGGCGGACCAAAAGTACCCATGACGTTGTTGGAAAAGCCGTATGACTCTGTGGGAATGAAAAAGATCGTGTCGAGCTTGCCGTTGTTGTTGGAATCGTGATAAACCGCCACAGCATAGCGGCCAGGTGCCAAATCCTTGAATGTGAAGCTCTCGCGGATGTCGGTGCAAGGGAATACTTCCTTACGGATGGCATATTCCTCATCTCGAAAGCCAGTTTCTTGGTTGAACAGCGCTACGCGCATGGAGCCAATTGCCTTGGGGATATTGGTGATCACCAAGGTAATGGCGACTTGTGGGGTGCCGCCGCCATCGATTTCTGGTGTCTGAAACAGGGCCAATCCGAGCATAAACGTCAGTATCGTGTTTAACATTTTTGTAAGACTCTTGAACGGATGTTTAGTTCGAGATTTTGTACGATCTTTCTTGATTTCCGCTAAATTCGCCCCAAAAACCAGCTAAATTGTGCTGTTTTCCTTATTTTAGAAAAAATCGATGTCAGAGAATATGCCCACGACCCGGTCATTCACATTACGGTGCAGCCTATTGTTGAGCTTACCTTTTTTGCTGTTCATGGCTTGTACAGTGATCCCCAAGGCACCACTGAGCGGAGGGAAGGTGATCCATGTCGGTGATGGCACTGAAGACATGGTGCTGGACGATTTTGGGGCGCGTGACCGCTTGCTGATCTCTTGCGCTGATCGCCGACATGGCGACACGGCCTACTTTGGGGCCATTGTAAGTTATGACCTCCAATCGGGGGCTCTGGATACGTTGGAGATCCATGAGTATCCGATCGGGATGTCGTTTAGGCCACATGGTTTGGACCTGTTGCAAGTTGGGGATCGCCTACAGCTCTACGCCGTCTGCCACGACGATCAGACGGGCTATCATTGGATCGCTTGTTTCCAGATCTTGGAAAACCAATTGTATTGGATTCAAAACTACCAAGCTGGCTTACTCAAGTCCCCCAACGGTGTGACTGCATTGGCCGACGGCAGCTTTTATGTGGCCAATGATCACTATGTGCGCGGGAGCCTCAAGGAATCCTTCCTGAAACAAAAAATCGCAGAGGTGATCCGTTTTGAGGTGGATGGCACGCACAAGGTCGCCTTCAAGGGCCTTGCTTACGGCAATGGGATCACCAACCGCAACGGCTACGTCTATGCCGCCGCCACGACCGAAAACAAAGTTTACCGCTTCAAAATTGCCCCCGATGGTATGCTCACTGAGCAGACTTGCATTGCCAAGGTCAAGGGACCCGACAATCTCCGTTGGGATGGTGACGACTTGCTCGTAGCCTGCCACATGCGCCTGCTCAAATTTCTGGGGCATGCCAAGGATTCGCAGAAATATGCTCCTACGATGATCTATCGCATCCAACCGGGGTCCACCAAGCCTGTGCCTGTCTATGCCGACAAAAAAGGAGAAACGATTTCGGCAGGCTCCACGGGACTCATCTATCAGGACCGGCTATTTATCGGTCAAGTCTTTGGAGACTGGATCATGGAAGTAAAAAAGTAATTCATTGTGGAGAACAATTGCCCAATTTGGTAGCCGCTGGCTTTAATTTTGCAATTGCATTCGCAGGTCAAAATCCTCTCTGATTATGAAAAAGCGTCACTTAGCCCTCATTTTCCTATTGTTGCTGAGCATTGCAGCTTGCAAATCGATGCGGGAACTGAAAAATCTCTCGAAATGCCAGTTTCGCATCGGCACCGTCAAGGGCATCAACCTTGCGGGTGTGCCCATACAGACCGTTCGGCGATTTGCTGACATCGGCGTGCGAGATGCGGCCAAGATCGCTGCTGCCTTGGCAGGAGGGAACCTCCCATTTGGAATGACGATCAATGTCGAGGCCAAAAACCCCAACAAGACGGTTGCCGCAATGAACCGCTTGGAGTGGATTGCAATGATCGATGACCGTGAGATCCTCACGGGATTTGTAAGCGAGCGCGTAGAGGTGCAACCCAATGGGGGCGTCGCCAACCTGCCGCTCACAGTCAATGTGAACTTGCGCAAGGTGCTCGGCTCCATGAGTAAAACTGAGTTGCTCGACTTTGGAATGGGCCTCACAGACCAAAGCGATCGCCCTGCCAGGGTATCGCTCAAACTCAAGCCGACGATCATGGTTGGCAAGCATCCCTTGGAGTATCCTGGCTACCTCACCGTGAAGCGTGAGTTTACATCTCAGTAATCATTTGCCTTATAATCAGTGATATGGGATACTTTTTAGGAGCAATTTGAGATTTTTCAGTTTTTTATTAGAACTTAGATAGCAGAAAGAAAAATCTGAAGCTTATGGCCATTCGTCCGTTTCACCTTGCATTTCCAGTGAAAGATCTGGAGACCACACGCAAATTTTACACCGAAGTACTGGGCTGCACCGTGGGGCGTAGTGCCGATAGTTGGATCGACTTTGACTTTTATGGGCACCAAATCAGCGCGCACTTGGTACCTGAGGCGATCAACGATCGCCGCAGCAGCCCCGTCGATGGCAAGAATGTACCCGTGTCTCACTGGGGCGTGATTTTGGAGTGGCGTGACTGGCATGTCTTGTCAGACAAGCTCGCTGCCGTAGGGACCGAGTTTTTGATCGCGCCCTACATTCGCTTCCAAGGCGAGCCAGGCGAACAAGCGACGATGTTTTTCTATGATCCCAGCGGGAATTGCATGGAATTCAAATCCTTCAAAGACGATTCACATATTTTCAGGACCTCTTTTTGAGGTGATATGGGCTTTGCAATGGGCATCTGTGCTTGCTAAATTGGGAATCGAGGTTTAACCTCGCCGGAAAATTCTATTTCTCAGTCCTCTCAGGAAGATTGAAGCAAAGTTCAGCGATTCGCCAACCAGGATCCCCATTCTCGCTTTGGAAAACTCGATGCCAGGTTTCAACTGTACATCCACCGGCACCAATTGGATATTGGTCTCAGTCGATGCGAGAAAGATGAATTCCAGATCGAAGAGGAAGCGCTTGATCCCAGTTTGCAGAAAAACTGCGCGCCCACGTGCATTGAAGCCTTTGAGGCCGCATTGCGTGTCGCTGATTTTTGTGCTCAAAAATGTGCGTAGCAACCACCTCAAAAACTTGGAAATGAAGCGCCTCAGGGGCGGCACGTGCTCGTAATAGGCAGCATCGCGCACGCCGGCAGCGATGTCGGCACCTTGCCTAGCCAATGCGTGATAGACAGCTACGAGGCTCGCAGTGGTATAGGGAAAATCGATATCTGTATAGATCTGGAAGTCGCCTTTCGCATCAGCTACCCCTTGCCGCAAAGCGTATCCCTTACCTTGATTGTTACTGTAGTGGATATAATGGAGGCTCGGCAGCAGGGCTTGCAGCGCGGCGATGTCCTCAGTCGAGATGCCATGCTGCGAACCGTCATTGACTAAAGTGACGTTGATGATGGTATCGGGACCAAGCTGGGCAGCAATGTCTGCACAAGCGATCGGCAACTGCCGCGCCCAATCTTGGGGAGGATTGTAGCAGGGCAAGATGATATCTAGGATCGTGGTTGGCATCGCTTCCTTTTGCGGACTGTGGGGACAAACTTCCGCTTTCGGCATGCAATATCCAAAAGCCATTGTGCGCAAAAGCATGGCATGGAAAATGCATAAGCACCTGTGAAATGGATGTAAAAGGGCTGTTGGTTTCAATACTGTACAATCAGCGCCTATCTAGGATGGGTGAATGTGTATATTTTCATCTAGGCAGTCTGCACAATGCACCCGTTTTTGGTTAATTTCGCAATTCAAAATCTCGAAAAATGAAGAAAATCCTATTGTTTGCCATGTTGTTGGGGTTGATGGTCGGCGTAAATGCCCAATCCAAAGAGGCACAAATCAAGGAGCTGATCGCTGCAGCCGATCGCTTGCGTGATGCCAACAATGAAGCCTTGGCGATTACAAAATACGATGCCGTCTTGAAGCTCGATCCAGGCCACTATGAGGCGCTGCACAGCATCAGCCTCATGTACTCCCGCGTCGGAAACCGTTTTGGTGCCGAGGACGTGACCAAAAAGACTGAGTTTTTCAACAAAGCCAAGACCTATGCCGAGAAGGCAATGGCCGCTAGTCCTACCGATGCGGAAGGGCAATTTGTCATGTCGGTCGCTATGGGCCGCATGGCCTTGATTTCAGATGCCAAAGGCCGCGTCGCTGCCTCCAAGGACATCAAGAAATATGCAGAGGCTGCCATCCGCTACAATCCAGAGCACGCAGGTGCTTGGGATATCTTGGGCCGCTGGAATACCAAAGTCGCCAACCTGAGCTTCGCTGAAAAGGCGGCTGCCAACCTGCTGTTCGGTGGAGTGCCAGAGGGAGCCTCCAACGAAAACGCCATTCGTTGCTTCAACAATGCGCTCACCTACAAGCCCAACTATATCCTTTACATGTATGACCTTGCAACTTCCTACTACCAGGTCAAGAATCTGGCTAAGTCCAAAGAAGTGCTCAACGCCCTCTTGAAATTGCCAACGGTCACACTGGACGATCCAGGCGTCCAAAAGGAAGCCAGGATGATGCTGCAAAGCATGAAGTAATCCTGTAATTTCATCCTATAAATTGGTTAACCCTCAATGGGTTAACCAATTTTGTTTTACCCATTTCAAAATGCGACGCTACACCAACTTTTTTACCGCTGTCCTGTGTTGGATGTCATTGGGCTTGACATGTTGCCTTCATGCACAAGTGATCAATACCGAGCAAAAGCGGGCCTTTCAGAAACAAGAAGGGTGGGTTGGCTCGGCCGACTTAGGCTTTGGTTTGACCAAAAACACCCGATTGATCTTGCAGGCTAGCTCCCGTATTACTGCGCAATACCACAAAAACAAACATACCTTGCTGTTGCTCAATGACCTGAGCCTGCTCAAAGTCGATAGCAATTCCATCCAAAACAGCGGCTTCCAGCATGTCCGTTACAACTACCAATTCAGGAAATACCTGATTCCCGAGGCATTTGTGCAGGCGCAATACAATCAGGTTTGGAAGCTTGATTTGCGTTTTCTAGTGGGGGCAGGGCCGCGCTTCCAGTTGGTGGGAAATGATTCCAACCGCGTATTTGTCGGTACTTTGGCCATGTTTGAATATGAAAAGGTCGATGGCGGCGCCCAATACAACCGTGCAATTCGGTCGAGTAGTTACCTGTCGATGGGCATTGGCCTCAACAAAAAACTTACTTTTGAAAGCATCACATATTACCAACCCCTTTTCAAGCGACTTAGCGACTTCAGACTCAGCTCCGAGTCTTCTGTTCGTGCCATGATCACCAAACATTTGGCCTTCAAGACGAGCTTTGCGCTCAATTATGATTCCAGGCCACCCGATGGACTCACGAAGCTGTTTTACAGCTTTCAGAACGGGTTGACTTATAAGTTCTAGTGATCTAGTTGATTGGCAATCGGAAGATGGCCCCTAACCTCGGCGACAAAATTCAAAAAGGCAAGGCGATAGCCGCAGTCGTTGCAGACCCAATCTTGGCCAAGGGTGGGTGCGACCTTCTCTTGATACTCCAAATCGTTGAATCCCAGGTGTCTGTGTCGTGGCAATCCAAAGAAATAGGAGGGATAGGTACCAAAATCGACTTGGCAAAAATCACACAGCACCAAAGGAAAAGCCCCAAACACCAGCAGCGCATTGTAGCTATGCGCCTGATTCTCCAGCATGCGCAGTTCACGCGGGTCGCCACCGCACTCCATGCAGGGAGAGACGTCGCGCCATACCATGTCCTGATGGCACAGGAGGCATGCTGGGGCAGCGATGGGAGCTGGGTGATTCAGCATGCTATTTGGTAGAATCGCCTATAAAGTTGTCGTCCTTGTGTTTGAAGAGCACATTGAAGGTCGTGAGCGTTCCGTAGATACGGGTGATATATTGTTGCAGATCGACCTTCTCGCCATCGTCTAGGCCCTTGCTGGCGTTGATCTTTTGCTCCATCACGCGCAGGCGGTCACGTAGCATGACGATTTTGTGGAAAAACTGCTCGATAGGCACTTCCTTGGGGGCCAAGTCTTTGTCTTTTGGTTGCAAGAGCATATTGCCACCGCGCCAGCGGTCACCGATGGCGACGAGTTCAGTCACATCGCTCCATTTGCGCAAGATGCGCATCATAGTCTGCTCGACATCCCACATGCTCACGCCATCCTCGTCTGGATCGATCTTCTCGATGATTTTCATCTCCTGATCGTTTTTGGCGAGCTCCACCTCGCCCTCTTCGATAAACATGATGCTGTAAGTCATGGCATTGATGCCGATGATCACACCCTTGCCATGCTTGGTGTGGGTGATGCGCGAGCCGATTCCCAATTGTGCTACACTCATAGTACGTTTCAATAGATTAGAGCCGCCTAATTTAATCAGCGGGATCATAGGATTCAAGGAAAACGCATGATTTTAGAGTGCTGCGCTTTACGGTTTTGCAGGATTTGAGCTTATAGGGCGGGTGATTCCGCGTTTGGGCCCAAGACTTGCTCCACATTGCTGCCTGCTTGCCAGAATCCCGAGTTGTTAAGTCAATTTAACAACTCCGTAACAGGTTGACTATTTTTGTGAACAGGGGGGTGAACTAAAGCGAAGACATGGGTAAATCGATTTAGGTGAATTTACCCCCCAAAAAGCGTAAAATGGCTACCTAAAAATTGTTAGCTGTAACGACATCCAATGGCAATTTAGAGCCTATTTTGGGTTATTAACACGAGTGTTAGTAACTTAATATTATTGATTACCAGCTATTTAAATATAGTTATGGCAGTATTTGCAATCTACTATTGACTTATGAATTCAAAAAGGTGTAATTCGCACCAAGATTAAAAAACACCTGAAAAGTTAGCATTGAAATGAACGCCAAAGTAATTGTAATGTCCTTTGTATTGATCGTCCTCGCTGTTGTGTACGTCTTCAAAGGAATTTTTCGCCTCGCAGGCGTGATGATGGGCCGCAAATTTGCAGCTTGATTCTTGTATCCATGTAGGTGACTCACCCTCGACTTGCAAGGAATTTTTCAACCCTCAGCCACACACAAGCTTTTCAAAACCAAGTGTGTATCGCTCCAAAAGCAATCGCGGCCATTCAAAATTTGAATGGCCGCGATTGCTTTTGGAGCAGCGGGAGCGTTTAGGTATTTATTGAGATTTTATTTCTCGGATTGCACTTTTCGGGTGATTCAGTTCCCTCGCACGCAATCATGCCATGTAGCAAGGCCTACTGCACTTACAATATTCCCGTGCTTATCTCTAGGTTCAGATTTACAATGTGGCCACCCTGCACGTTGAAGCGATGTTCCTTGCGGTTGCTTTCCATCGGTCCGCTTTGGGTGTAAACCACATAATCCCCGTCGGAGAGGTCGATAAAATAGGCCCCATTGGGATCTGTCATAGCCGTGATTGCCAATGTTTTGCCGTCGCCTTTGTAAATTTCGATTTTGTAGTTGGGGTAGGGACCCGTGCATGGCGGTACATTAAAGTCAGGTTGGCCCGGCTGACAATTGAGCCCGTGAAATTGTACAGTGCCGGTGACCCTGCCGCCATGGGCACGGTTGCAGCCACCGCCTGAGCGGCCTCCGCCTGCGATGTCCAATAGGAAAAACCCAGTCAACAATATAAGTAGTCCATTTTTCATAGGTGGTGCTTAGAATTCACAGAATAAGATGTAGCTCAATATAGCGATTTTGCCGCTAAGTTTCAGTATTAAATAGGCGAATTCTTTAGGAGCAGGTGCATTTGTCGTCGCGGTCCAGCCTGATGACCGTGACGATCACATGCTTGCCGTCGTCGTCCTCGACGATGATGCGGATGCGATCACCCTGATTGTCAGCTTTTTCCAAGGCATATCGATGCTTGCCATCCTTGATCGAACTCTTTTTGCAATTGACCTCACCATGCAGATATACCTGCTCGACCAGTTGCGCGTCTATGTCGCGGCAAGCCATGCGGCAGCGGGCATGGGAGACAAAGACTAGCTCTTCCACGGGCACCCGCTCCGTCCAATTGCAGTCGTTTTCACCGACTCCATCACCATTGCCGCCGCCACCACGATGGCCACCAAAGCCAAATCGATAGACCGCAAAGGCGACTGCAAGTAACAAGACGATGACTTGCAAGAGTTTCTTGTATTTAGAATTGGGCATGGTCGATCACAATGACGCTTTGAGTTGTTTGAGGCCCCTCCAGCCTTCTTCATAGATTTTGAAGGCCACAGGAATCAAGACAAGGCCCGCAAACACAGCCTTCCAATCGATCAAAAAGATAGCTGCAAAGGGCAAAAGCAAGATTAAGGTCCCCAAGAGGAAAAACATGCCTAGCACCAAAAATTGCAGATAGAGGAATACAGATGCCTCTGCCTGCCCAAATCTGCTGCGTTTGAATTCCTGGTAATTCATGTTGGCGCTAGCGGCAGCTTGCGCCTTGGCCTGTTGTACCATTTGGCGATAGGCATCTTCGCGGGGATTGCTGGCAGCCTGCTGGGCGTAGGCATTGCCAGCGGCCCTTGCAGCATGGTCACGCAATTTTTGGTTGTAAACCAGCCTTTTTTGGCTGTCGCTCAGGATTGCATAGGCTTCATTGATCTGCACAAATACCTCTGCCGCCCCAGGCGTGGGATTCACGTCTGGATGCGACTCCATAGCCCTTTTGCGATAGGCGCGCTTGATCTCTTCTTGCGACGCCGATGCCCTCAGGCCGAGTATTTCATAGTAGGTATTGGCCATGCCTATGGGAATATCGGAAACTGAACTGAATAATACAAACGTGAAAGGGCTAGAAAGTTACATGGCAGACCCTGGCGACCGCACTGGACGTTTTTGCCAGGCCTCAAAGGCTTGCAAAATGGCCTCAGAAACCGCCTCTGGAGTGCATCCATTGGTATCTGCGACGTAGTCAAAGTGGTCCATATTGGCGCAATCTGCACCATACATGTCTAGAAATCGGCGGTTTTCGCTTTGTTTTCTAGCCCGAATGTCGGCAACGGCCTGGTCTAGGCTCTTGTATTGCTCGCCCTTGCGGGTAGGATCGGCCATGATGCGGGCGGCCGCAACAGCGATCGGCACGCTCAGGTAGAGCCTGAAAGAGTTGGGCATGAAGTGCCAAGCAAGACGAGAATCGACGATCAGGCCCTCAGGGCGATGGTTGAGTTGCACAAAAGCTGAGTCGATCTCTTGATCGATCTCTGGATGCGTCTCGGCATATTGATTGAGCTCAAGCGTGCTCATGCCGTACCGTGCTGCAATCTCGCGCTGCACCTTGCCTGTCGAGTAGATCTCGTAGCCGAGCTGCGCTTGCAGCAGCTTGCTCACCACCGATTTGCCGCTGCCGAGATCGCCTGTGATTGTGATTTTGGGTTGCATATACGCCGTCACATCTGCCATTGGGGCTTAGAGCTGCAAATTTAGCAAATATTATCGGGCAATGATGGGGATGATCTACCCACATGTCAACATGGGATAGAAAAATGGCGTCTGAATCATTTTTTTTCAATAAAACCTTGCGTTTTTTCGACAGAATCCCTTATCTTTGTGTCCTGATTTGAACTGGTGGTTGTAGCTCAGCTGGTTAGAGCATTGGTTTGTGGTACCAAGGGTCGTGGGTTCGAACCCCATCATCCACCCCACTTCAAAATAAAATCCCGCTTTCACGAGCGGGATTTTTTTGTGCCTTGGGTTTTGAAAAATTTCGCTTGCCTAGTCCACGCAATCGACGTTGTGCCTGCCGCTGTCCCTGCACCTGATCACCTTCAAAAAAATCATTTTTCTCTGAAAAGAAGTTTTTCCTCGGATTTACCATACGCAATTATTTTCCAGTGCGGCTCTGGCTACAATTGCCGTTTGGAGCTTGTAGTGGCCATTTTTGAGTGGTTGGGAATGGTGAGAATAGTGCTGAATACAGCGTTCTTGCGTTACCTTTTTGCAAAACTTTCCATGGAATTGACCTGAATCACCCTTTGATTTGCATCGTCATTCTAAAAACAACAATTCATCATGTCCACCTTCAACGTCCAATGGTCTTCTTCCCAGCTCGATCACCTCAATGAGGAGCGCTATGCACATTTCTATGCGCTTGTGCATCGTGGAGAGGTATTGTACATCGGTAGCGGCTTTAGAGGCGAATTGCAGGCCATCATTCCAGCAAGCATCTCAAGGTTGGGCATTGATCATTTGACCCCGACAGTATTTTTGGGAAGGCTACGTGAAGTTGGCAGCGGCCAAATCAACGAGGCCTCAGTGTCGGCAATATTGGATCTTTTGGTATTTGCGCGTAAACCACGCTACAATGCCACTGGCAAGTACGTCTATCATGGCGCAATGGATTTGCAGTTGGGGAATGCAGGTTGTGATCCAATACCCGGTAAGCTCAGAGTAGAAAATAAGCTCGTGTTTGTCAGCCGACCAAGCTGATCGACCAATGCCCACACGATATCAGCCTGCTAAGGAATGAGATTTCAATACCTTCCAACTTTGATGCCCACAAGGCAAAGTTCCGATCAGATTTAAGACTGTTTTCTTAGAACCACGACCAGTTGATGAAGAAAGGAGGGCTCAGGCCCTCTTTTCTGTTGGGGCGCCATAGAGCTTCTCCAATTTCTCCACAACTCTGAATGCCGCAGGACACACCAAAAGGTTCTTTTTGGTGATTTCGATATGCGTCTGAAACTTGCGCTGACCCGTGTGGGGATATTCGCGGCAGGCTTTGGGACGATCGTCATAGATATTGCAACGGTTGTCGGCGGCGAGAAAAGGGCAGGGGCTGCTCAGTAGCACCATGTCGTGGTCTTCGTCATAGCGCAGGTATTGCGTCATGAATTTGCCGGGGGCCATACCAAGGCGACGCGCAATGCGATCGACATCGATGGAGGTAAAGATCGGAGAGATGGTCTTGCAGCAGTTTGCACATTCCAAGCAGTCCAATTTCGCAAATACAGCCTTATCTGCCGCGATGACCTGCTGGTCGAGGTCACGCGGCGGATGTTTTTTGATGCGGTCGAGCAACTTGTGCTGCGATTTTTTCGCGAGGTGAGCCTTATCCAATTCGGCCCGAACGTCCATCATTTGTATTCGATGACCACGTCTGGTGTGAGCGGATGGCTTTGGCAGGTGAGGATATAACCTTCGGCCATTTCTGCGTCGCTAAGGCCCTCGTCTTCTTCCATCTCGACCTTGCCAGAGTGGCGCATGGCTCTGCAGGTGCAGCAGACGCCCATTTGGCAGGCATAGGGAGGATCCATTCCCTCACCGATCACGGCTTCCAAAATCGTCTGGGTGTTCTTGACCAGGATCTGCTTTTCCTTGCCATCGAGGCGCACTGTGATGGTATAATCACCACGTTTGGCCTCAGCTGCCGCATTTTTGGCCGCCATATCTGGGTCGGGCAATGCGGCAGTAAATATTTCGCGGTGGATCGCATCTTTTGCCACGCCTAGGAATCCCAAGGCGGCGGCAGACTCGTCCATCATGGGCGATGGGCCACACAGCCAATAGGATTTGGGGAGCGCATCGGCATTCATCAAGTCTTGCACGATACCCAAAATCACATGGCGCAAGGGGAGGCCCTGCATGCCTAACCATGTGGTGGACGGGTGGCTCAAAATGTGTATCACGCGCAGCCGGTCGGGCTGCGCCTCGGTCAAGGCCTCCAATTCACGCTTGAAAATAATGGATTCCTCGTCGCGGTTGCCATAGATCAGGCTCACGCGGCTATTGGGCTCCGCAGCAAGCACGCTCTTGAGGATCGACATGAGCGGTGTGATGCCGCTGCCGCCGCCAAGCAATATGATGTGCCTTGCCTTGCTGGCGTCTGGCACCAAGGCAAAATTTCCCATCGGGGGAAATACCTCGATCACATCGCCGGCTTTGAGCTGCGTGTGGATATATGTGGAGACACGTCCCTGATCCACGCGCTTCACTGTCACCGCCAACTCGCTGTCTGTGAGTGGGCTGGAGCACAGCGAATAGGCGCGGCGCAAGGACTCTGAGCCGACATTGAGCTTAAGGGTAAGGTACTGACCGGGCTTGTATGTGAACGAGCCGTCGAGCGGCTTTTCAAAGACGATCGTGCTGGCGTCGGCAGTTTCCTTGACGACCCTGATAACTTTCAACGGTACAAACTTGCTCATCTGAGGCTTTTAATAGTGCTTTTAAAACAAATGTTGAGGATTATTGCAAGCAATATGTCCAAACGGCTGCAAATATAAGCGGATAATTCTATACTGAGACTGTTGATGCGCATTGCTTTGATCCATACACGATTGCTTTACAGGGGCGGACTCGAGTCGCGGCTGATCGCTTATATGCGTTACCTGCATGCGCAAGGGCATGCAGTCACGGTCTGTGTCTATAAGCAAGACCCGGCAGTCGAGGTGCCGACGGGCGTGGTCGTGCAGCGATTCAAGCTGCGATGGTTGCCCAAAGTGCTGAGGGCGTGGTTTTTCAACCGTAGCCTCATGCGGTATTTTGACAAAGAGAAGTTTGATTTGCGAATTTCCCTCGGCCGCACGACCTGCCACGACGCAATGATCGTCGCTGGCAATCATTTGGCTTTTTTGCAGGCCATGGGCCGCAAGCCGCGTGGCCTCGACGACCGCATACAGGTGAAATTGGATGGCCTTTCCTACGCGGCACCCGGCATTTTACTGCCTGCCTCTGAGATGCTGCGCGATCAAATGTTGGCTTTTCATTCCCTAGATGCCAGCAAAGTCCATGTATTATATCCGCCAACTGACGGGAAGCGCTTTCACAGTGGCCTGAAGTCCCAAAAATCGGAATACCGTCAGCATTTCGGCTTTGGCGAAGGGAAGCGCTCCTTTCTGCTGATCTCCGCAAATCACGCACTCAAGGGATTGCCGATCTTGATGGAGGTCTTTGCACAACTGGAAGATTTGCCGATAGAACTCTTGGTGGCTGGAGGGAAGCCCTTTGAAGCGACGCCCAATGTGCGGCATTTAGGTTTTGTGCGGGAAACGGAGCAATTGTATGCCGCAGGTGATTTCACAGTGTTGGCCTCGCATTATGATTCGTTTGGCCAGGTGGTCACAGAGTCGCTCTTGTGTGGCACGCCCGTGATCGTGAGTGGCATGACGGGTGCGAAGGCGATCGTGGGGCCGGGTGAGGGCATCATCGTTGATTCCTTTGAGATCGCGGATTGGAAATCGGCGATCTTGACAGCATTGGAAACGGAGTTTCACATCGATCCAATGCTAGCAGCGCACAAGGGGCTATTGTTTGAGGACCATATGGCGCGGCTATTGGCATGCGCTGGCGCTGGCGATGCGCGTCGCAGCTGAATCTACTCGGGAATGTATTTTCGTTAAGTTCCAAGTTCCCCGCGCGACGCACAATCATGGACTTGAATGAAAACAGATTCCTTAAAGTGCAGAATCCTGCCCAGTGGAGTCGATTTGGACTGGCTGGGCCAGCCGATCGATGCTGTCTTGACGGGCTTTTTCGCGTTCCACTTGGGCCTTGCCTTGGGCTTTGTCGATGGGACTGCTGGTAAAGTAGGGATAAAACATGAGCAAAATGAGTAGGAGCAAGCTGATCCAAAACAGCATCTTGGCTTCTGTCCACATGGCGTAGGTGGCCATAATGGCCACGAGAATGCCCCAAATGTGGTAGGCGAGGAAGAATTTTTCGGAGGAAAAAATTGAGTAGGGCCCCGCGACCTCGGGACCAAACGGATATGCGCTGCTAGAGAATGTGAGCATGGTGATCACATTGAAGATCGCGAAGGTCAAAAAGACCACCGTGCCGACCCATTTCATGGTTTTGGTGTTGTTCATGCAGATACCTACAATTCAGGCAGCAAAAATAGTAAACCCCCTTCAATTCCTACCCCGTTCATGCCAGCGCGGTCATATTTCTCTGGTTCACCTTCCCCGTATGTCACCTTGCCAGCCGCATCGACTTGAGGATCAAAGAAATTGGTGAGTTTGCGAATCGGGGATCTCAGCGAAAACTGTGCGACCGGGCGCACAAAGATGCGTAGGTAACGGTGTAGCCTCAATTGCGCTTCGTAGCACAGACTCAGACCGACGATGCTGCTATTGTCGATGCTCACCATATTGCGTGCACCATGGTATCCCTGCTCTTTTGTCCAAGCCGTGTAAGCGCCCATGCTACCTAGGAGGAGACCACCGCCGACATAGTGGGAAAAGAAGTCATCGTCTCGCAAAGGCATCATCAAGCCCAGCTCCAAGGTGATCGCCCTGAAGAAATATTGGCGGTAACGGTCTGTCCCAACATAAGGCACTTCTACGAATTGGCGTCTATTTTTGAAGACGCCATAAAAGATGATATCCTCGCGAAACACATAGTTGCCGCCGATCACCAAGCCTGTCGGCCAGTTCACCGAAGCGAGGTTTTTGGATATGGTGGTGGGATAACGATTGTTGTTGAAAGACTCTATCAGGTGGTTGACAGCGGTAGAGCTGGTGTTGTGAACATTGTAACCAATGCGGAATTGTAGCTGATTGGTCGAAAACTGGGCACGAACATTGCAAATGCAGAGTAGAATTATGGCTGGCAACAGAAGTTTTCGCATACTGATTTTACGCCCTGTGGGTAATTTGGATTCCGTTCTTTGTGCGAAGATTGTTAATTTTGACCTGTTTAGCCTGCTAGGTACATTATTTATTATTCACATTCATTTATGATCCAGGAAATCCTCCCTCTCTCCCTGAAGCGCATTTTGACATCTACCCTTGCCCTCGGGATGTTGAGTATCGGCTATCTGCATGCGCAGACAACCAACCGATCGGGTGTGGACAGCACGATTTTTGTATCCCACACGGTTTTTGTACCCAAGGCACCTTATGAGTCTGGCACAGAAAACTGGGGTGTGGATCTCGGCGACATCGACAAAGACGGCGACATCGACGTCGTGACCTGCTCCAACATCGACAAGAAAGTCACCATTCACTTCAACAATGGCAAGGGCATATTTCCCAAAACCCAGTCCTATATCGCTGGTGATTACAACCGCGCCGTTGTCGTGGCCGACCTCAACAAAGATACCTGGCTTGACATCGCCACCGTCTCGGTGCGCGACATGAAAGTCAATTGGCTGCTCAACAATGGCTCGGGCGGCTTTGGCGCAGTGAAATCGGTCACCGCTGGCGGCGGTTTCCCACACGACATCACGGCTGCCGACGTGAACCAAGACGGCCTCATCGACTTGGTCACCGTCTGCAATAGCGCCAACAAGATCGCGCTCCACTTCGGCGACGGTGCGGGCAACTTCACCGGGGCCAAGAGCTTCAATACCGAGGCCAAGCCGCGCTCAGTCGTGGTCTGTGATCTGAACAAAGACGCGATTCCTGACTTGGTGATCGGTACCGATAGCCGCACGGTCAATTATATGCTGGGCACAGGCGGCGGTAATTTTGCGCCCTACGTCTATCTCATCTCTGGCGTCGCCAACTGGGGCATCGGGGTAGGGGACTTTGATAAAAACGGGTCTCTGGACATCTGCGCCGCAGATTACATGGAAGACAACCTGAGTATCCACCTCAATACAGGCAAGCTCAAGGCTGGCAAAATGGAGTTTGTGCCCGTACAGCAGGTGCAATCGGGTGACTACAACTTTGACTTGGTCGTCGCAGATTTTGATATGGACGGCGACCTCGATATCGTAACAGCGAGTACACGCGATGAGGTGATCAACGTGCACCTCAATGATGGCAAAGGTGTATTTGGCGAAAAGAACAAAATCCCCTCTGGCAACTGGAATTCGGCTATCGTAGCTGCCGACCTCGACGGGGATGGTGACCTCGACATCGCGACCTCCTCGATCAAGGACAATAAGATGAACGTGCACCGCAATGCCTCGATCGATCCCGAGGGGCAGGCGACCACGACTTGCGTCTATGGCACCGTGCGCGACAAGGACTCAGGCGATCCCTTGATGGCGATCGTGGCTGTGGTCGGTGATGATGGTTTCAGCATTAAAAGCATGAAGACCACCGCTGATGGCAAATATAAATTTTGCGAAATCCCATTTGGCAGCAATTATCACCTCGTCGCCAAGGTCAAGGGATACCCCAAGTTTGACGAGAAATTTGATTTGCCAGAATCCCTGGGCAAGGAAGGCCTGAAAAAGGATGCTATTCTGGAAAAGATCAAGGCGACCGATATTTATGGCCGCGTTACAGACATCGAAACACAGCTGCCGTTGGCGGGTGCGACCATCGAGATCAAGGACAAAATGGGCGCCGTCGTGACCAAACTCACCTGTGACAGCGATGGCAAGTACCGCACCACGCTGCCCTTTGGCACCAATTATGAATTGACCGCTGCGATCGAAGGGTACAATTCCAAGACCGCCTTGGTGTCATTGTACCCCAATGACTTTCCTGCCGGCAAGGAAATGAACTTTGAGCTTGGCAAAGTGAAGCCCAAGACCACGGCCTGCATCAAGGGTTATGTATTGGAAAAAGGCACGGGCACCAAGCTCGCCGATGCCGAAGTCAAGGTCATGGACATCGACGGCAATACCGTCAAGAAAGTGGTCTCTAATGCCTCTGGCTATTACGAAGCCTGTGACGTGCCCTTTGGCATCTATAACCTCGCAGGCAACAAAAAAGGCTATATGTACAATATCATCGAAGGCGTGAAGGTCACCGAGGCCGACGTTGCCAACGGCGTGACCCAAGACATCGAGCTCGTGAAGTTTGAAGTCGGCATGAAAATCGTCCTCAAAAACATCTTCTACGACGTCGCCAAGGCCACCTTGCGTCCAGAATCGGTCGCCGAACTTGATCGCCTCGTGCGCATCATGGAGCAAAATCCGACGCTCGTCGTCGAGATCGGCGGCCACACCGACAGCGATGGCAGCGATGTCTATAATGAGAAGCTGAGCCAAGCCCGCAGCCAATCGGTCGTGGACTACCTCACCGACGCCAACATCGCGGAGAATCGCCTCGTCGCCAAAGGCTACGGCGAGAAAACGCCCGTGGCTCCGAATGATACCAAGGAGAATAAGCAGCTCAATCGTAGGACTGAGTTTGGGGTGTTGGCCTTCTAGGAGCAGAATTTTCAGAATTCGCAGAATCAATTGCTGCTTTGAATTCTCGGAACGGTTTCACTTCGTGAAAATTGTTCCGAGAATTTTTCTTTGTTGGATGGAAGAGGATGGGCAAAAAACCTGATTTGTGATCTATTAGCTACTTATGTCTGTAATTGTTTTGCGTTTCGAAAAATTTGTGCTACATTTGTGATCATTTACTGTTAAACAAAATTGACCATCAAATGGAAAAGGATCCGCTTACTTATGCTGTGATTGGATGTGCAATGCGTGTTCATCGGAAGCTTGGGCCTGGTTTTCAGGAGAAGATTTATCAGAATGCGCTTGCGATCGAATTGGGGAAGCTGAAGCTGAAATATCAAACTGAGTTATCAAAACCTGTCTTGTATGACGGGCAGTTGATCGGTACACGCAGAGTAGATTTTGTAGTCGAGGGCTGTCTTATCCTGGAGCTGAAGGCCGTTGGGGGGCTGAAGGATGAACATCTTGTTCAAACGAAAAACTATACGGTGATCTTTGCCTTTCCACGTGCACTCTTGCTAAATTTTGGGAGCGCGAGCTTAGAATACAAATTGGTTTTCAATCCGCATATAGCGGCTAAGCAAGCATAAGTCATTTCCAAGACTCAAAAATCAAACACGATTTCCCAACGCAACAAATCCAACATGCTTTACCGCACGAATCAATTCGACTCCAAGACTCAAAAATCAAACACGATTTCCCAACGCAACAAATCCAACATGCTTTATCGCACGAATCAATTCGACTCAAAAATCAAACACGATTTTCCAACCCAACAAATCCAACAAGCTTTACCGCACGAATCAATTCGACACAAATACTGATTCTATAAATTCTGCAAATTCTGCTTAGTTTTGGAGCATGGACATCTCGGTCATTGTACCGCTCTACAACGAAGACGAATCACTCCCTGAACTCGAAGCCGAGATCAGGGCGGTGATGGAAGCGAATGGTTATGACTATGAGATCATCATGGTCAATGACGGCAGCACTGACCGCTCTTGGGAGGTGATGAATGAACTGCACGCCAAAAACCCAAGGGTGAAGGGCCTCTCGTTTCAGCGCAACTATGGGAAATCTGCTGCTTTGCATGTCGGTTTTCAAAAAGCCCAAGGCAATGTGGTCATCACCATGGATGCCGACCTGCAAGACAGGCCACAGCACATCCCTGAGTTTTATAAGATGATCATGGAGGGGGGATATGACCTGGTATCCGGCTGGAAACAGAAACGCAAGGACCCGATCACCAAGACGATCCCCACGAAGCTCTACAATGCCGTGAACCGTTGGGTCAATGGCGTGACCTTGCACGACATGAACTGCGGCTTCAAGGCCTACCGCCGACAAGTCGTCAAAAGCATCGAGGTCTATGGCGAAATGCACCGCTACATCCCCGTGATTGCCAAGGCGGCCGGCTTTAGAAAGATAGGAGAGTTGCCGGTCGAGCACATTGCCCGCAAATATGGCGTGACCAAATTTGGGATCAATCGTTTCCTCAACGGATTTCTAGACCTGCTCACGATCACCTTCATGAGCAAATACATGAAGCGCCCGATGCACTTTTTCGGATTTTGGGGCGTGATGTTCCTGCTATTTGGTGGCGCGATCCTTTTTGGGATGTATTTTATGAAACTGCTGGGGATGATCGGTTTGTGTGACGCCTTTTATGTGAGCCACCACGTTCCCGCATTGTTTTTTGCGATGATTACCTTCCTCTTTGGCGGATTGTTGCTGTTCACAGGTCTGAGCGCCGAGCTGATCGGGCGCAATTCACCCTTTCGCAATGAATATTTGGTGGCTGAAGTGGTAGGATTGGACTAGCGGTTTATGATCGCGCCTCCAACCTTGGAAAGCAGTCATGCAAAAATCGCCCTGTTGAGCAGCAGATGACCAATCTGTCGCTCAGCGGCGGCAAATATCGATTCACATTTCCCATTCCCCCCAAAAACGCTAGATTTGCCATCAAACGCACGATGAGATGATCTATCGCTCCAAAGCACCCTTACGTATCGGCCTCGCAGGGGGGGGCACAGACGTGAGTCCCTATTCGGACCTGTATGGCGGCGCGATCCTGAACGCGACGATCTCGATGTACAGCTACGCGACCATCGAGCCATTGGACAATGGACAAATTGAGTTCATTTCCATCGATCAGCAGGAGACCTATCATGGCAATGCCACTGAGCGCCTTGTGATCGACGGGCATCTCGACCTGCTCAAGGGCGTGTACAACCGTCTCGTGCAAGACTTTATCCACAAGCCATTATCATTCAGATTGTCAAC
This sequence comes from Bacteroidota bacterium, assembly GCA_031415375.1. Taxonomy (GTDB): domain Bacteria; phylum Bacteroidota; class Bacteroidia; order J057; family JADKCL01; genus JADKCL01. The sequence continues at coordinate 25,121 of JANORP010000027.1, forward strand.
ATTTTCCGACGCGCCTCCTGGTTCTGGGCTCGGTTCTTCGAGCACCATGGTCGTCACGATATTGGGTGCATTTGTGGAATGGTTGAAACTGCCGCTCGGCGAATATGACATTGCTCACCTCGCGTTTGAAATCGAGCGTAAGGACTTGAAAATGGCTGGCGGCAAGCAGGATCAATATGCCGCGACCTTTGGCGGATTCAATTTCATGGAGTTTTACGGAGACGACAAGGTGATCGTGAACCCCCTGCGGGTGCGCAGTGCCTACCGCAACGAGCTGTCACACAACATCTTGCTGTATTACACCCAGACCAGCCGCCAAAGCAGCAAGATCATCGAGCGGCAGAGCAAAAACGTGACTGGCAGCAAGGAGGCCCCGCTTCTAGCGATGCACGAGGTGAAGAAATCCGCCATCGAAATGAAGGAAGCCGTCCTGACGGGCAATATTTCACAGATAGGGCCTATTTTACACAGCAGTTGGCAGCACAAAAAGGCGATGGCCGAGGGCATCAGCAACAGCAGCATCGACAAGCTCTACGAAGCAGCAATCGCTGCAGGCTCGACCGGCGGCAAGATTTCAGGGGCTGGCGGTGGTGGATACATTTTTTTCTATTGCCCCGTCAATTCGAGATTTGCCGTTGCCCATGCCCTGAGCCAGTTTGGCGGAGATGTACAAGATTACAGTTTCACCGAGGCCGGTCTCACGACTTGGTCCATATAACCGAAACATCATGCAACAACGCATTTCCCAATTGATACAAGCCTCCATCGACGTCAAGCGACAGACGATGGAAGACAAGGTGCTGATTGCCAGCGTGGAGCAGGTCGTCGCCGAGATCGTCAAGGCCCTACAAGCCGACAAAAAGATCCTGTTTTGCGGCAATGGCGGCAGTGCAGCCGATGCGCAGCACATTGCAGCCGAGCTGTCGGGCCGTTTTTACCACGACCGCGATCCGCTCTTTGCCGAGGCATTGCACGTGAATACGAGCTACCTCACCGCAGTCGCCAATGATTATGGCTACGACCACGTCTATTCACGTCTCGTGAAGGCCAAAGGCCGCGCCGGCGACGTCCTCGTAGGCATATCGACCAGTGGCAACAGCACCAATATCATCGAAGCTCTCAAAATTGCCCAAGCCCAAGGTATGGTCACCGTGTCCATGACAGGTGAGACAGGCGGCAAGATGAAGGAGCACAGCGACATCCTGCTCAACGTGCCCAGCAAAGACACGCCCCGCATCCAGGAAGTCCACATCCTGCTCGGTCACATCATCTGTGAACTCGTTGAATTAGAATTGTTTCCGCAATGATGCTCTATCCAGAGGAGGCGATCATCCTCGCAGGTGGCATGGGCACGCGCCTCGCGACCGTCGTGAGCGATGTGCCCAAACCGATGGCTCCCGTCGCTGGCCGTCCGTTTTTGGAATACATTTTCCCCTTGCTCAAGCGTGCCGGCGTCAAAAAGGTCGTGTTGTCGGTGGGGCACAAGTGGGAAGTCATTTTGGCTCATTTTGGCTATCATTGGTTGGG
>JANORP010000028.1:0-9879 GCA_031415375.1 Bacteroidota bacterium
CCAAACTTTTGCCCGAGGTACTTGCAAATACCCGAGCGATGGATGCCGTTGAGACTCGGGAATTGCGGTGTGGGCAACGATGCGCCCACCGCAAGGTTTGTCAAAAACAAATCTAGGTTTCAGTAGTCATTGATGCTGATGAAAAAAATCAAAGTTATCGTTACAGGTGTCACTGGCATGGTCGGTGAAGGCGTGGTGCTGGAATGTCTCCAAAATCCCTTGGTGGAGGCTGTCTTGGTGCTTGGTCGCCGCAGCTGTGGCATGACTCACCCCAAACTCAAGGAAATTGTACATGCCGATCTATATGACATTTCGGGGATCGGTGCGCAGCTTGCAGGCTATGATGCCTGTTATTTCTGTCTGGGCACGAGTTCCGTCGGCATGGACGAGGTGGCCTATACCAAGGTCACATACACGCTCACGATGGGCATCGCGACCGTGCTGAGCCAACACAATCCAGGGATGACGTTCATTTATATTTCAGGTTCGGGCACTGACAGTTCGGAAAAAGGCCGCCAAATGTGGGCGCGGGTGAAAGGCAAGACCGAAAACGACCTGATGAAGCTACCCTTCAAGCAGGTGTTTGCTTTCAGGCCGGGCGGCATGAAAGCCACTGCTGGCCAGAAAAATCTGCTCAAAATGTACAAATGGGTGGCTTGGATGTATCCCATGCTCAGAGCTGTGGCACCGGGCATGGTCTCGACCTTGCAAGAGGTGGCCTTGGCTATGATCGCTGTGACCCTCAATGGCCATCCCAAGAAAGTGCTCGAGGTCAAGGACATGGTGGCGGCATCCAAGACGATCCAAGCGGGATAGTCTTGGCATCCGTGCCTAGCCTCAGGCAGCGCGGCGGTTTTGCTCGCGGAAGCAAGCGGAGTTGAATATTGATAGCGATTCATATAGATGGCTAACTTTCAACCCATTCTGGGTTGTGGACTCGGTGATTTTCCGTAGCCACGGACTTCGTCCGAGGCTATTCACATTCAAGCCCTTCGGGCTTCTCAAACGTACCGATTTCAGGTTCAGAATCCTTCGGGCTTCTCAAGCATACCGCTTTCTGTTTCAAAATCCTTCGGGCTTCCCAAGCATACCGCTTTCTGTTTAAAAATCCTTCGGGCTTCTCAAGCATACCGCTTTCTGTTGCAAAACCCCTCGGGCTTCCCAAGTGTACCGATTTCAGCTTCAAAATCTTTGACGGAATGACATTCGCCGGAGGCCGAGGAGATTGATCGGCCATTGGTTGTGCGGCCACCAACGGCTGAAATTCATTGGGGTAGCGACTGCGCCTTGTCCATGGCCCTACCACTCGGCTGGATTTCAGTCCAGCGCTTCGGCCAATTAAAGTCCCTACACTTCACGTGTGTGGACGCTCCAACTTGCGCCCAAAGGAGAAGAAGTATTATCCGATTATTCTTCGAGGATGCAACCAAGCGGGAAGCACTGGTATCTTGCAGGTATGAAGACTCGAATTTCGGGTTTGAATACACACTAATAACTAAGAATGAAATCTGTTAAATTATTTGCAATCGTGGCCTTGATGGCACTTGTGGCTGTCGCATGTGGTAAAGTGGAGAAAATTCTCCCAAAAGGCACTGGCCTCTGGAAAATCAGCAGCTCACATGAAGTCAGCTACCTGAACAATGTGCTCGAATCTGATGTCACCAAGACCGATAGCCTTGGTCAAGTCTATTTTGACAAAGCTGGCACTGGCTATTCGACTGAGTTTGCCAGCACCACCAAAGACAACTTCGTCTGGACTGTAAACGATGACAACGATATCCTCACAATCACCGATACAGACAGTGGCGCGGTTGCATTCCCTGCTGATATCCTCGAGAGCAGCTCCAAGCAGATGACGATTTTCATCTCGCTGTCTGGCGGCGTTGCGCCTTTCAACTACAAGTTTGAAAACACACAAATCCTGGATCGCATCAAGTAATTGATCCTGCCAAGGTTTGACAAAGCCGGCCCCATATAGGGTCGGCTTTGTTGTTGATTACAAGTTGCTCTGCGAAAACATGGCAATGCATTGGGATAGAAATTGCCGAGAGACTTACAGATATTTGTAATACTTGAAATATTGAATCGCCAAGCGCGTATTCTGAAAGAAACGATCTCTCACGCTAAGCAGAATATTTATGAAGTCCATTGGTTTCGCATTTATGTTTTTTATTCTAACCGCGAGCATGTCTGTTGCGCAATCGGTCGCCTCCCAAATTCCACCGGCGCCTGCCGACAAGGCTGTTGTGTACTTCATGCGCATGGGTAAGTTTGGCCAAGGTGCTAAATTTGAGCATTATGACAATAACCGTTTCATTGGGAAATTTACCGGTCTCAAGTATCTGCGGTACGAATGCGAACCCGGCGAGCATTTTTTTTGGGTACGTTCAGAGAACTGTGATTATGTCCCAGCCAATCTTGAAGCGGGCAGGAACTATTTGATCCAAGAAGTATTGGCAGCAGGCGTGTGGAAGGCCCGCGTAAAGCTGTACCCCATCGACCCCAATGAGTTCAAACGCATCGCACGCATGGAAAAGAAAATCTTGCGCAAAAAAAGCATACAACCGACCACTGCACAATTGGAAAAACATATGCAACGCAAGCAAAAGGTGATTGCCAAGGGACTCGCAAAATATGAAATCCAACTCGCCAAGGGCAAGGAATTTCGCCATCTAGAGGCGACCCAATACGTGGGCAACGTGCACCGTTGATGGATTGATGCCGCTTCTACAAACGCCTGATGCCGAGTCACTTGATATGTGTATGCTGCCAGAGGCGCTGTAAATCACTTCCTCATGCGATTGCTTTTATGGAATTCCTGACACATTGACATCCTAGTATTGGTTATTGGTATTGAAGCGATGCGCATTTTGTAATTGCTTTATTTCCAATAAATCATGTTCAGTTATTCATCATCACCCTATCAAAATTTATGAGCTCTAGAATCACTATCGACGCCAAACTCTGGCGCAGTGGCAGAATGCCTTTCGTGATCGACACAGTGGCCTTCCCCGCCGGAAGTCCAAATTTCACGATCGTCAACACGGCGATCACCAATTGGAACAATGCCGTTCCTTGGCTGCGCCTGACCCCCAAGGATGGCGAAGTCAATTTCGTACGCTTTACAAGTGCCAATGGATCATGCTCCTCGCCTGTCGGGATGCAAGGCGGCGTACAGGACATCCGATGCGATGTCGGCAATGGTTTCAATGCATCAAGCGTGATGCATGAGACTGCCCACGCAGCTGGCTTTTGGCATGAGCAAAGTCGGCAGGACCGAGATTCCTTTGTAGGTATTCGACTCGAAAACGTGACCGAAGGCAATGCGCACAATTTCAACAAGGAAGCTAGCGGTCTCGACCTCGGCAGGTATGACTATGCATCATTGATGCACTATGGTGCCAATGCATTTTCAAATGGTGGCGGCCCTACGATCATCGTTCCTGCCGGTACTGCGATCGGTGGCGCAAATACACTCAGTGCTGGCGATCTCGCGGGTCTGCAACTTACCTACCAAAATCGTTCAGGATGGACCCTGATTTCTGGCGGATTGCAGCACGTGAGCGTCGGCGCCAACAATGTGGTCTGGGGCGTAAATAGCAGCAATGAAATCTTCAGGCAAGACAATGATGTCTGGACAAAAATCTCGGGGGGGCTCAAGCAGATTTCGGTTGGCGCAGACGGCACCGTATGGGGCGTGAATTCATCCGATCAGATCTTTAGGCGTGATGGCAGTGCCTGGACCTTGATTTCGGGCGGTCTAAAATACGTGTCTGTAGGCAATGCCAATAACATTTGGGGGGTCAATTCTTCCAATGAAATTTTTCGCAGAGACATCGCGACCAGCTCTTGGGTCAAGATATCTGGTGGATTGAAACAGGTTTCGGTCGCATCAGACGGCACGGTTTGGGGCGTGAATTCATCCAACGAGATTTTCAGGCGCGATGGTGCCGCGTGGACGCAGATAGCTGGCGGCCTCTCGCATATCTCGGTGGGCAATGCCAACACGATCTGGGGTGTGAATTCATCCAATGAAATATACCGACGCAATATCCTTGCAGCCAATTGGGTTAAGGTAGATGGCGGATTGAAGCAAATCTCTGTCGCCGCTGATGGCAGTATCTGGGGCGTAAACGCGTCGAATCAGATATTTAGGCGCTAGGCTTGGTTTATACCTCTAAGGGAATACTTTTCTGAGCGTTCAGAAAAGTATTCCCGTTTTTTTGTTCCTCGTTTTTCAAAATTGTTTTCCAGTCTTACTCAGCATCCATCCTTGGTTCAGAAAACTCCTTTTCGCTCTTGGAGATCACAATCGTGGCCACCGAGTTGCCGATGAGATTCGTGATCGCGCGTGCCTCGCTCATGAATTTGTCCACCCCAAATAGAAAGGCCAATCCCTCGACGGGTATTTTGCCGATTGCTGTGAGCGTCGAGGCTAGGACGATAAATCCACTCCCGCTCACGCCAGCAGCGCCTTTGGAGGTGATCATCAAAATCCCGATGATCGACAGCAATTCGCCCATGCTCAGATCGACATTGTAGAGCTGTGCTAGGAAGATCACTGACATCGAGAGGTAGATCGATGTGCCATCGAGGTTGAAGGAATAGCCCGTCGGGATCACCAAGCCGACCACTGACTTGCTGCAGCCCATTTTTTCGAGTTTCAGCATGATCGATGGCAAGGCAGATTCAGAGGAAGAGGTCCCGAGCACGATGAGCAACTCCTCTCGGATATAGTAGAGCAGTTGCCAGATGCGGATGCGGTACATCCACAATATGCCGCCCAAGATGAGGAAAATGAAGACAAACATGGTCAGATAGACGGTGCCCATGAGCTTGGCGAGTGGCAGGAGTGTATTGAGGCCGTATTTGCCCACTACGGAAGCCATGCCGCCGAGTGCGCCCAGCGGTGCAAGGTACATGACATACTTCAATCCCAAAAAAACCTTTTTGGAGGCCCAGGTGAGTTTGCTCAAGACCAAGTCGCGCCGCTTGTAGAAATGCAGGGCGATCCCGACCATGATCGCTGCCAGCAATATTTGCAAGGTCACATTGTCCAAAAAGAAGCGCAGCCAGCTGAATTCCTTTGCATTTGTGACGGCTGTCGGGGCTTCGCCGGCCTTCAAGCTACCACGATCGATGCTGCCAGGTTGGATCCAATAGGCCATCGCGATCCCTATCACGAGGGCAAATGTCGTGACCACCTCAAAATAAAGCAGCGATTTCACACCGATGCGTCCCACCTTTTTCAAGTCCCCCATGCCACTGATTCCCAATACAATCGTCAAAAAAATGATCGGCGGGATGAACAGTTTGATGATCTCCACAAAGTATTTCCCGATCACATCCATCTTCTTGCCCGTCTCGGGTGCAAAGTGCCCGATGAGCACGCCCGCGATGATCGCGATGAGCACCCAAAAGGTGAGATTGCTCAAGATGCGCAGGGCCATGCTGCGTTTGGGCGCTTTGGGGTCAGTTTTTGGAAAATCCTGTGTGGTGCTCAATTGTAGATCGATTTACCGCAAGTTAATCAATCGCGGCATCATTTAGAGTGCCGCCGTTTTTACCTCCAACGCGCAACTTGTATCGCCTGCGGCAAACGGGTTCCAAGAGAATCGCTTGCAAAAAAGACTAGAAATCATGTCCTTCGTGCCAAAGTATCTTCTCTATTCTGTTGTATTGGCCTGCGCAATCTGTGGTGACTGTGTGGGATGAGGGGGTCAAAGTGATTGCAAAAATTGATATAACTAATTGACTATGAAAAGATTTCTATTCACGATTCTGTTGTCTGGGGTCGCATTTCCAGCCTTTTCCCAATCGCAACTTCCCAATGTCGGTTATGAATCCTGGCAAAACGTGGGCAACAACGATGAGGAACCCACCAATATGAATTCGAATAAGACAGGCGGTGGCTTGGCAAGTCTTGGCCCGCAAACTTGCTACCGTGCCACATCGCCCAACACGGGTAGCTACTGTACGGAATTGCGCACCAGAAATTACCTCGGAACCGCTGTCAATGGTATCGCAACGACAGGAAAAGTGCAGGCGCCAAGTACCAATCCGTCTGATGGATACATTGAGACCTTGCGCTCAGATGCCGATTTCAACTGGCCATTCACGGGTCGTCCCGATAGCTTGGTGGGCTACTACAAATATACGGTGGCAGGCGGCGACCAAGGCAAGGTCCAAGTCTATCTCCACGGTGATTACGACGTGCGCAACCCCTTGGATGCTGGATCGTTGCCTTACGTGATTGCCCAAGCTAAATTCCTGACACCGAATGCTTCGGTGGGGAATTGGACACGGTTTTCGGTTCCTTTTACCTATACAAGTGCCAGCACACCCAATTATGCCTTGGTGGTATGCACGGCGAGCTCGGAATCTGCGACCGCAGTCAATGGGAGCAAGATGTGGATTGATGATATCCAGGTTGTGTACGCGCCTGTCGTCGCCGTCCAAGAACTCTTGGAATCAAACATTCGCAGCTACTGGTCTGCCGATGATCTCGTCATCGATCTGAGCAGGTCGGCCTTGGCGGCAGATCGTACACTGCAATTGTTTGACCTCAATGGCAAACTGGAATTGGAAGCTGTCTTGCATGGCAATCGGGTTCATAGGATCCAAACTGACTTGGCTGCGGGGATTTATGCGCTGCGGATCGTTGGTGCCGATAAGCCCTATACTGTAAAAATGGCCAAGGTCGAGTAAGCAACCCAATGCCGCAGTGCGCCCCAAGAGCACCAGGTGGCGAGATCCAAGGCCCAGCTAATCGTTCACAAAAGCCGTTTGGCAATCCTCCCAATACACTGGGCGGGTTCCCAAACGGCTTTTGCAGTCTTATAGATGCCTACGAAGATCCATTCCATGCGGCATACAAATCTCCTTCAATGCAAAATTTCCAGCATCCAGGACAAGCCCAGATGCTGGAAATTCAGAAAACCCTGCTATTGCAGCTTCTATTCCCCTACTTTCACTCTGATCCCCTCACTGTGTGACGTGAACTCGGGCGCATACATGCACTGGATCGTGGTGATGCCATTGCTGAAGTCGCCTTTGTGGGTGACGCGGAGTGGGTACTCAAAGACATACTTGCCTTTGGGCAACCAATCAAAGAAAAAGTTGGTGGCGGCATCGCGCGTCGTCTCATAATAACCGAGACCGTCTTGGTACTTGTACCGAGAGATCACGTTGATGGGTTCGAAACCTGCGGCACGCATGTCTTTCATATGGACATACTCCATGTCGCGGTCTGTCTCCAAGACAATGCGCACCTTGAGCTTGTCGCCAGGCTTGAGGACCTTGCCCACAGCGATCGGCGTGATTTTAGGGCCGGTTGGCGTATTTTCTTCCAAGAACAGCTGCTTTTTGAGGCTCAGCTTATTGTCGGCAAATGTGATTTTGTCCAATTGCTCGAAGTACTGCCAATAGACGGCACCCCAAGCAGCGACCTTGTTGTTGTTCTTGACCTCGACCTTGCCCATGGCGGGTGTGATCTCTTTGCCAGACCAACTCGTCTTGAAATAGCCTGTGCCTGCCTCAACTTTGAGGCTAGGATCGTTGGCTGGGTCAAGCTTCATGCCGCCGATCGTGATGTCGGCGAGTTTGCTCTCTGCGAGGTAGTCGGCACCACGCAGCAAGAGTGCATAGCAGGCCTCGGCGGTCGCCTTGGTCGTCTTCCAGTCTTGCGTCTGCTTTTGCTTGAGCAGCCAAAGCTTCATTTCCTCGACGCTCGCTTGGTCGTTGGCGACCTCGTCAAAAGCCTCGATCATCAAGGCTTGCGTCTCGATCGGCGCTTGGTACCAATACATGCCATCGCCTTCACCTTTCCAATACATGCCCATCTCATCACTTTTGAGGCTGAATTCCTTGAGGGACTTGATGATAGCGGGTGGGGTCACCTTGTCGGCACCACGGTGCAATGCCAAGGCGATCATGCCTTGGTTGTACTTGTTAAACGTGGTCCAAAATTGCTTGGCCTGGCCCAAATAATAGCTCACAGCCTCGTTACAACCGCTACGGATGTTGATGTCCTTGAAGTAGCTACGGGCATAGAGATAATGGACATGGTCCCAGCTGATTTGCTGTTTTTTCATATCTACGCTATGCTTGATAAGCCAATCGTAGTCTTCCTTGATGCGGCTATCGAGGTAAAGCACGGCTTTTTCCAGCATCTCAAAGACCTCTTTGTCGCTACGCACCGTCGTGACACCCAAGTGGTCTAGGTGCCCGAAGCCGCAGACGATATGCTGCGTGATGTAACGGCTCTCGGGCATGCCTGGGAACCAGGTAAATCCGCCATTGCTCACTTGGGATTTGATGAGTTTCTTCTTGGCACGCGCAAGCTCGTCGCCCATGCGGTTGAGGTCAAACAGCAAGCCCACGCGCTTCTTACGCTCAGATTCGTCTTGGGCATTGAGCACCCACGGCGTCTCTTCCAGCAAGAGGTATTTCAGCTCTTGGTTTTTTTCCAAGTTGCTGAGCAGGGCCTCTTTGCCGCTCGTCTTCCACTGGTCAAAGACCTGCTTGATGCGCGGATGCTTATTGGCGATGTGACTTGCGAGACTGTTGGCGTAGAAGCGGCTGAAGGTCTGCTCAGTGCACTCATAAGGGTACTCCATCATGTAGGGCAATGCCTGCACGGCATACCAAGCTGGGTTGGAAGTGAACTCCAACGTGAGCTTGTGGTTGCGCAGGGTCGTGCTCTTGTTGTTGACGAGACGCGAGAATTCAAAGGTTTTGGTCTGCAAGGGCCTCACAGGCAATGGCATCGACTCTGTGACGAGCATCGAATTGGTAAGGACAGGTAAGCTGCTTTCCTCGCCATCACTGAACGTGCCTGCGACAGCCTTCACGCGGTGAGTCACCGCCTGAATCCCGGCAGGTATCTTCAAGCTCCAACTCAAGGCGGCACTTTGGCCTTTTTTCACGGTGAAGGATTGCAGCTTCTGCGTATTCCCTAGCTCTACATCGATGGGTTTCATGGTCATCGCGTCAAACAACTCCAGGGTTGCTTGCCCAGTCAAATCCTTGTCGCTGAGGTTGCTCACCTTCGCCATGTAGATGATTTGATCATTCTCTCTAAAGAACCTTGGCGCATTGGGCATGACCATGAGTTCCTTTTGCGTCACGACATCTTTTTCCTTGTAGCCGACCTTGAGGTCGGCAGTATGGGCAAAGGTCATGAAGCGCCAGCGCGTGAGCGCCTCGGGCATCGTGAACTTGAAGACGACATTGCCCTCGGAGTCGGTGCGCAGCTGCGGGAAGAAAAATGCAGTCTCATTGAGATTGGTGCGCACTTTCACGTCCCCAAGATTGGCATCTTTGCCACCGCCAGTTGCTGGTTTGCCGTCTGTTGGATCATTGGCTTCGTCGGGCGAACTCTCTTTCAGTTCGCTTTTTTCAGCATCTTTTGTTGACTTGCCAGGCATGGCTTTCCCTACGGCCACTGGTGCTGGATTGGGCATAGCTGCCATATCTTCCATTACCCCCTCACGTTCTGAAAAGCTATCGCCATCCATCTGCTGTAGATTGCGCGATCTTGAATACCCAAAATAGTTGTAGCTCAACCCGTCGATGGGGTAATCAAACCAGTTGAGGCCATCAAACCCTTGATAAAAGCTGATCACTCCTGGATTCCAATCCACAGATATGATATTGGAGGTCGATGTGGTAAAACCACGCTGCCCCTGCCAATAGCGGCTGCTGTAATAGTTGGGATCAAGCGCCATCGCCCATGAAACAGACCTGAAGGTATTCAGCGAAGCATCATACATGCCGGCGAGCAATTCTGCTGCTACTTTTTCACCTTTGGGCCCCTTGACTTTCACGGTCCATTCCTCGTTGGCACCTGGCAGCAATTTGTCCCTAAAGGTGGCATAC
>JANORP010000029.1:0-3296 GCA_031415375.1 Bacteroidota bacterium
TTGGAGTTGTCGGTTTGTGAGTATTGATCCTTTGGCGGGGTCGATGCCTTTTGCATCACCTTATTCTTATGCGGCCAATAATCCTATTTTATTGGTCGATGTAGATGGCTTGGCGCCGGGGGACGGAAGTGGTGACGGTGGAAAAAAGAATAAAACCGATTCAGGAGATGATGGCGGCAATAGAAAGAAATCTGGCAATAGGAAGAATAATGCCAGTTCATTTCCTAGCACAAGCAATATAGGGATCAGTTCGGTTCAGCTTACAGTGACTGACTATGTTGGCGGTCCTCCGATAGATATTTCTGACCGTGATTGCATATTGCCTGAAGTTCAGATAACTGCAGCTAGTATTACCCCTTCAAAGGAAAGCAAATGGAGACTTGATGGATCTAGGTCAGATGGTGCTGGGGACTTTTATACCTCTAGGCAGGATGGTGCGAACTTTGAAATTTATCACCAGTTTACAATTGAGCATCAATACCATGAACAGTATGGCACGGAGACGTCTGGAAATTATTTCTACAGGAAAGCTGGAGGGGAAGACAACTGGCATCCATTTTATCCTAAAGGATATGGATTTCATGCAGAGTTACAGCAGACTGTAAAGGAATTCAAACCATTATTGGATGTCTGTTATACAGCACTTTCAATTGAGGTTTGTTTCTTGATCCCAGGCGGTGCTGTTGAAGGTTTTGCGGAACGATTGGCTATAAGGGAGTCTTTTGCAGCAGAATCGAGCATAGCTTGGATGGATGGATCTACTGTTCTGGGGATGGATGCTGCCACTACAAGCAATGCTGGAAGAATGGTCGCAGAACCTGGGGTTCATCAAGTATTACTCCATGGCACACCGGAAGGCTTTATCGTAGATGGTGCCTTTTTGTCACCAAAGGAATTGGCAAGGACAATGCTACAATCTGGATTTCAAAAAGGGACTCCTACTCGGTTGATTTCTTGCTGGACTGGTGTCTATTCAGATGGTGCAGCATATCAACTTTCCCGTTACCTCGCGTCACCTGTTACCGCACCGACGGAAAAGATTGCAATTCTTGAAGGGGGCGAATACTATATCTGCGGTGGCGGATATTTCAGGACATTCTTTAACACTCTAATTACGCAGTGATAACATGAAATATATTGGATTTCTCAAAGAGTATAATCAGATTGCGGAGGCTACTGGTCTTCAGCAAATGAAACAAACAGAAGCCAATCATGATACCGATAAGATACTTCAGTATCTCAATCAAGGAGCATTGCTGTTCGCTTGGATGGGATACGTTAGCGATATTGAAACTAAAGCCCTAATCTCACCTGATGCATATTATACCGATGGCGTTTGGGTTTGGCCATCTTACTTTCTTTATTATTTGGGAAAGTACCCCAAAATGAAAATAGAACATGAATTCATAGAATACTTGCAGGAAAGAAACTACGAATTCATGATCGATCCTAATTTTCACGTATCAAGAGGCAAAATGGAAAGAGATCTCCTTCATAAACTCGATCCAAAATTCCAGTAATGGGTCAATCTACCTGGTAGAGGCCCTCCAGCACCCAAGAAAACCCCATGAAAAAGCGCCCAGCAAAACCCTAGAAACATCTAAACAGCGGCGCTCCAGCACCCAAGAAAACCCTGTGAAAAAGCGTCCCATACAAGGGCAGTGCTGATAATCAGGCAACTGCAATCAAGGCTCTTTGATGGCTAAAACCAAGTGGATCAAATCGGCTTGGAGTTGCCTGGGACCAAGTAATAACCTCATTGAATCGGGCGGGTTTGCGGTCGCTTTAGCACCCGGCCTTGCAGGAATTTCCTTTGTTTGCTTGAATCCGCGCCATACAGGCTGTTTTTACGTTTTCTGACATGCGCAGGGTTTCCACGCCAATGCCTGAATAGGCTTCGGATGGGGTGAGCCCTTCCAAGCTCGTGTGTGGTCGGATCTCGTTGTAGTCGTGGATGGCCCAAGCCATGACCTTTTCCAATGTGATCCCGTCTGGCGGTGCTTTGGGTCGGATGTAGCGCCCCTTGAGAATCTTGTTGACGGCCTCCACGATGGAGTTGCTGAATGATACATCGACTTGGGCGGTGACCATCTGGATCGTGATTTCAGGAGATTCAAGGAATCCATTGACGGTCTGATTGTGGTTTTCGGTGCCGCCATCAACGATGAGTGTGGTCTCTATGGTGCGTGTTGAATTCTGGAAGGCCTCCCGAAGGGTGTCCATACGAATGGAAGCCTTAAGTTGCGTGGCGAGTGCCCAGGCGAGAATCCGGCGGGAAAAGTTGTCCGTGACGAGGTAGAGGTAATGCTTAGTACCGGAGCAAAACCCTAGAAACATCTACACAGCGGCGTTCCATACAAGGAACGCTGCTGAAAATCAGGCACTTGAAACCCTGAAGACTCAAGCCCCTCAAAACCGCTGGTCAAGGCGAAGGAAAACCGATGGCCAATGGAGAGGCGGATGTTAAAAACCTTGGCTCAATTGCTTCTAATCCTTGCACTTTTGGCACCTACTTTGGCGATTGCGCTCAATCCGCGCTTTCTGGGCCGTTTTTAGCTTCTCGCTCGTGCGCATGGTTTTCTTGTCGATGCCGTTGTAAGCCTCGCTAGGTGTAAGTCCATCGAGTGAACCGTGCGGTCCCCGCCTTGCGGGACAGGCACCGGTCATTGTAGTCCAAAATGGCCTCACCAACCGCCTTGTCGAGTGAGGCACCGTCAGGCAGCTTCTTGGGAAACAAGTACCTGTATTTCACGACCTTGTTCACGGCCTCGACGATGGAGTTTGAGAAGTATACATCTCTCAAGGCGACGAGCTTGTGGATGGAGATGGTGCTGTTGGAAATGAAGCCCTCGACCGTAGAATTGTTATTTTCAGAACCTCCATCCACGATGAGATCCACCGAGCCTTGGTGACCGGCATCGATGAGTGGCTGCGCGGCTTCGCGCAAGGTGGCTACCCTGATGCTGGCCGATAGTTCGTTTGAGACTCGCCAAGCGAGGATCTTTCTGGAGAAATTGTCCACGACGAAGTAGCAATAGTGCTTGATGCCATCAAGGGTCTTGACGATCATCACATCGGCATGCCAAGCTTGATTTGGGGCAGTGGCTCGAAAGCTCTCGGGAGGCCTAGGCTTGCGTCGGACCTTGCGAGAAATGCCAAGGAGCCGCGCGTACTTGTACCATGTCTGGACGGAAAGGAGGACTTTCCCGGTGCGCAGCGCGTGCCATGCGACCGAGCGCACGGGCCAAGCAGCAAATTGCAAACCATCAAGGAAATGCTTCATGATCCGCAATTTG